>JAJPYH010000053.1 GCA_021205045.1 Lachnospiraceae bacterium
ATAGCACGTTTAGAAGGTGATTCATAGCAAAACACTACTTTTGACACCTTAACCATATTTAGAAAGGAATCAACACTTATGAAACTTGAATGGAAATATCTTCCCGCGCAGAACTGTTATGTTGCTGAAAACCTTTCATATTGCAAAACGCCCTCCAACCCCGACCTGCAGGCGCTGCACATCTATGTGCCGGCATGCTATATGAAGCCAGACGGCAGCATCGATTCTGAGAGCGTTCACTCTCCCCGACCCGGCATTTCCTACACTGCGAAGAGCGTACCTGTCATTTTTTATAATGATATCGGCGGCTACTCCGAATGCGTTCCCGCAGGGCTGATTGACCGCAACAGAGAATTTGTAAAAGACGGCTTCGTCCTTGTCAGCATTGGCGCCCGGGGGCGGCAGAGTATGGACAAAGACAAAAATCCCAGCGGAAAGGCCCCGGCCGGGCTGGTGGACTTAAAAGCCGGCGTCCGGTGGCTTCGCAGACACCGCGATGAACTTCCCGGAAATTATGACAGAATCATCAGCGTTGGGGCCAGCGCCGGAGGCGCCATGAGCTCTCTTCTGGGAGCCACCGGAAACGATGAATATTTTCTTCCGTTTTTAGAGGAAATCGGAGCGGAAATGGAGGAACGCGACGACGTGTACGCCGCACAGTGCTACTGTCCCATCACGGATCTGGATCACGCCGATCTGGCTTATGAATGGATGTTTCAGACAAAGGCCATCAGCACCAGAAGCGCCAGGGAACTTCCCATTGTCATGGATGATTTCCACCGCGGGCTAAGCGGCTCTCTGGCAGCGGCCTACCCGGACTATATCAACTCTCTGTGCCTGGGCGCGGAGCTTGGAGCGGACGGGCGCAGCGGCAGCTTCTATACCGGCCTGATGGAAATGGTTTCCGGATCCCTGACGAAATTCCTGAAGCGGAATCCGGAAAGTGCAGATTGGCTGGTTGAGGAAATAAATGCCGGAACTGACCTGATCCGCTGGAACGGCGATCAGGCTGTCATCACCGATCTGGACAAATATGTGCGTGTCTTCATCGGACGCATGAAGCCCTGTCCGGTCTTCGATGGATTAAGCTGTGAAACCTTTGAGAATCAGGAGTTTGGCACCAAAGACGACCTGAGGGAGCATTTCAGCACTGCCACCGCGGAAATTTTCAGTCTGCTGCGGGATAAGAGTTCCAGAACCGCCCCGGCAGAAACCGACGCGCCAAAAGCTCTCAAACCATCTGCGGACAAGCTTAAAACCACCGTTCCTGAGGAATGGGAAATTTCTCCCGAAATGGAAGACCGGGCCAGACATTTTAATCCGCTGTATTATATTCTTGCTTCTGAAAAAGAAAGCAATATTGCCCCCCATTACCGCATTCGCCTGGGTTCTAAGGACGCGGATACCTCCTTTGGCATCTCCTACTCCCTTTATCTGGCGCTCAGGGCCGCAGGGATTGACGCCGATTACGCACTCGTATGGGGACTGGGACACTGCAACGCCGATTATCCGGGTGAGTTTGCAGCCTGGGCTGACAGTATCTGCTGACAGGAAATAAATGATATAGAGCCGTTACTGCAAATATGTGAATCATAAAGGGAGACAGGCTCGAAAAACCGCTTCAGCGATTTGAGCAGCACTCCCGGAATATATAAAAAAGGAGTATAAACTATGAGTATTATTTCAGCCAGAATCGATAACCGCCTGCTTCACGGCATTGTGGCCACACAGTGGGCGCCCTTCATCGGGGCGCAGCGCGTCATGGTCATTGACGATCACATCGCCTCCGACCCCCTGTTGAAGAGCGGAATGCAGATGGGAAAGCCGGCAGGCTGCGCCCTCTCCATTATCACGGAGCAGACTGCACTGACCAACTTTGCGGCGGGCAAATACAACAATCAGACCGTGTTCGTGATTGTGCAGGATCCGGCAATTCTGCTGCGCCTGACACAACAGGGTGAGAAAATCCCCCGCATTGTTCTGGGCGGCACCGTTGCTCCCGAGAACGGCGCAGAAGCTGTTCAGGTCAGCCGCCGCGCTTTTGTCACAAAGGCGCAGGAACCTGTTTATCAGGCGCTGGCCGCGGCAGGGGCCTCCATCGTAGTCCAGTATGTTCCCAAGGACAAAGAGGAAAAACTCAGCCAGTATATCGCCAATGTATAAAGTCCGGAAACATCTTTCCATGCTTCGCATTGCCAGAGCCCGGAAGATGTCCCCCACATAAGCTACCGTTCATAACCGCGCTGCGGATCTTATGATATTAACCTTTATTTTACGAAAGGAGTCAAAACAATGACTGCATTTCAAGCTATCCTGATCATTTTGATCGCGTTTTTCCAGGGGTTTGATGCGTACGGCACACAGATCGTCCCCTCAAACCACATTGTGTTCGGCTTTCTGGCCGGCCTGGCCATGGGCGACTGGCAGACAGGACTTGCCATCGGCGCTTCCTGCCAGCTGATGAGCCTGGGCGTAGCCGCCATCGGCGGTTCCTCCGTTCCCAACTATGGTCTGGCCGCCATCCTGGGCACCGCGGTTGCCATTTCCAGCAACGCGGACTTAGAGACCGGACTGACCATCGGTGTAGCTGTCGCCATGCTCTACGTCCAGATCGACGTTATCGTCAAGATTCTGAACGGCTTCATCGCCCGTCAGGCGGAGAAATTCTGCGATGAGGGCAAATTCGGCGCCATGGAGAAGATTATCATGCTCTCCCCCATCCTGATGGGGCTTTCCACCGCCCTTCCCACCGCCATCTACTGCGCGGTTGGCGTAAACGCTGTCAACTTCGTCCTTGACGCCATGCCCGCCTGGTTCACCGGAGGACTTTCCATCGCCGGCGCCGCCCTTCCTGTCGTAGGTATGGCGCTGCTGCTCAACTACATGCCCGCCAAGAAGTGGTTTGGCTGCGTGATGCTGGGCTTCGTGCTGGCCACCTACTTTGGCTTAAGCGAGCTGATGAGCGGCGTGATCCCTGTTGCCATCATCGGCGGCGTCTGGGCCTATGAAGTTTACAAAAAGCAGGCTGCTGCTCCTGCTGTTGCCACAGCCGGTAACCCGGAGATAGGAGAATTGGAAGATGAGTAAAGAACCTGTATTAACCAAAAAAGACCTGTTCCAGTGCGGACGCCGCTGGCTGCTGGGCTCCTCCACCTTCAACTATGAGAACCAGATGGCCACCACCTGCGTGTTTTCCCAGATGAAGGCGCTGCGCAAAATGTATCCCAATGATGAGGATTACAAGAAGTCTCTGAAAAACCAGTTCCGGTATTTTAATATCAACCCGCCCATGGGGTCCATTCTGCTGGGCATGACCCTGGCAGTGGAGGACAAGGAGGGCATCGACTCTCTGAGCACCGTCAACGATATGAAGGTCAGCTTAATGGGCTCCATCTCCGGCATCGGCGACACCATTATGTGGGCGCTGATCCCCACCGTGTTCGGTTCCATCGCCGCCTACATGGGACAGGAAGGCAACCCCTTCGGCCTTGCCCTCTATGTGCTGGCCAACCTGGTGATCTTTGTCTGTAAGTTCTACCTCTGGGATCTGGGCTACAACATGGGTGCCAAACTGATCACCTCCTTAAGCAACACCTTAAACGCTGTGACAGAGGCGGCTTCCGTCCTCGGATTGACTGTGGTAGGCTTTCTGATCGCCACCACCGTGACCATCAATCTGGGCGTGACGTTCTCCTTCGGAGACGTGGTGCTGGATCTGCAGACCGGCGTGCTGGACAGCATCTTCCCCTGCATCCTGCCCATTTTTGCCACCTGGGGAGTTTATAAGCTGATCAAAAAGAAGGTCAACCTGACCTGGATCATTCTGGGCATCATCGTGATCTCCATGATCGGCGCCGCAACAGGTATTCTGGCATAAAAAGATCTGTTCATGAACGATTTGAGGTACATGGCAAATGCCCTCAGTCAGAACATGGACGATACTTTTAAAAACCCCCGGCCTAATTCCTCTCCGCCGGGGGTTCATTTTAAAACATATATGTCCGCTGCGCGGGCATCACTGCACAGGAGAATTCACCATTATGAAACGATATGTATTCGCAACCCACCACAGTATGGCCTCCGGCCTGAAGGACACCATGGAATTCCTGACAAAATCCGATGATCCGATCTACGATGTCTCCGCCTACATGAACGAAGCCGGAGATGAAGATCTGGCGGCGGTTGTAGCGGAGCTTTTCTCACAGTTTGACCCATCGGATACCGTTGTGGTCATGACAGATCTGATGAGCGGCAGCGTCAACCAGAAATTCTTCCCTTATATGAACGGCCACGTTTTCCTGCTCTCCGGCGTCAACGTGCCACTGGCCATGCAGCTTCTGCTGGCGGATGAGGAGGAACTGACAACTGACTACATCGAAGAGTGTGTACAGGAAGCCCGCAATCAGCTTCTGCTTTTAAACACGCGGGCTGCCGATGAGGGGGATGATGACGAATGAGCCGTCAATATTTCAGAAGTGAAAGACTGACGGAGCACACCACCCGCATCTACGACATTCTGGGTGTGGCTCTGTATCTGGTGGAAGGAACAGACAAAGCCTGCGTCATCGATACAGGACACGGTCTGGGAAATCTGCGGGAATATATAGAAACCCTGACGGACAGGCCCACCTTTGTGGTGCTGACCCACGGCCATATTGACCACGCCAACGCCGCAGCCCTCTGGGATGAGGTGTACATGAGTCCTCTGGACCTGGAGGTCTACGCCGAGCACAGCAGCATAGAGAAACGCCGCGGGCAATTTCTGGAATCAGAACTGACCAGAGATATTCCCATTGAGGAATACAACCCCATCCGCACCGCACCCTTTCTGCCGCTGTCAGACGGCCAGACCTTTGACCTGGGCGGCGTCACTTTAGAGGCGGTGGCAGCTCCCGGCCACACGCCGGGCATGACCATGGTCCTGATCCGTGAAGACAGAATGATGCTTTTCGGCGACGGCTGCGGTCTGGAAGTGCTGATGTGCTTTCCGTCCAGCAGTCCCATCTCCGCCTACATGAAGGTACTGGAGCATATCAAAACCTATGAATCCCGGTACGACCGCATCATCCGCAACCACGGCACCTGTGAATCCCCAAAGGAGCTGCTGGACAACTGCATTGCCTGCTGCCGGGATATCCTGGCGGACTGCGACGCAAAGCAGCCTGTACATTTCAGGGAAATCCCGGTGCTCAGCGCCCGGGAAATTGATCCGAAAACTCACGCGCGCCTGGACGGCAGGCAGGGAAACATCTTTTATATTGAAGAAAAACGGTGCTGAACGGCACCGTTTTTCGTATGCGTGTACCATCCCGGCACACATAAAAGTAAGATCGTCCCTTAAAGACAAATCACCTGTTTCTCAATCCCCGCACAAAATACTTCAGCTTATAATAAAGCAGAAACGCCGCCGCAGACTTCGTCAGAAGCTCCATGAACATCCGCTCCTCCCCGTTGATCCTCGCAAGGTAATAGGGATTCTTTTTAAAATCAGGAAAGGTCTCCTTCATCTCCCTTCCCATGGCCTTCAGAAAGGACAGCTTCTTTTTCTGTGCTCCCTGCATATAGGAAAACAGAGTATTCTGATAAAACAGATTGATAAACCGGAATTCAATCTCCTCCGGATATCTCTCAAAGGTCCCGCTCTCCTTTGCCAGCCTGACCATGATACGCATGGCTTCCATACGATCCTTACAGCGCTCCTCCGTCACCACATGAACCGTAGACCCCGTATGCTGGTAATAATAATACAGCGGCTCCTCCACATATTCGTAGCGCTTTGCTCTCAGCAAAAGCTCCGTACTGACCGCGTTATCCTCATAAAACATATGCTCCGGAAAAGAAAGCGGCGGATTCATGAACATCTCCCACCGATAAATTTTCACCACCAGGAACCCGGCGTCCATGATCATGCTCTTATACTGAGAATCTCCGAGAATACCGATCTGCTCTTTCCGGCTGGTCTTAATGACCTGTCCGATCTCCATGCTGTGATAATCCGTCAAACAGCAGTCGCAGCCCACCATGTCCGCCCCGGTTTCCTCCGCCCTCCTTAAGAGCTTCTCAAACATGTCCGGCGCGGCCCAGTCGTCACTGTCCATAAAGCCGATAAATTCACCACGGGCAATCTTTAATCCCGCATTCTTCGCTCCGCCCTGGCGGTGATTTTCGGCCAGCGCCAGCACTCGGATTTTCTCCGGATATTCACTCTCATACCGCCGCAAAGTCTGAAGAGATTCATCCGTGGAAGCGTCGTCCACCGTGATAATCTCATAATCCTGAACTGTCTGATTTACCAGGGAATTCAGACAATATTCCAGTTTCTGATCTGCCGCCATATTATAAACCGGCACGATAATGCTGAGCCGCATGTTTTTCTTTTCTTCCAGTTTCATTATTTACAGGCCCTTACACTCCAGTGTTACTATTCATAGCTGCTTCCCCTCACATGCGCAAAAGCGTCCAGCAAGCTGTCCGACGCGGCAAAAGACACCGCTCATCTTTTTGCTTATGTGGGGGAAGTGACTGATTCTCAGTCAGCTTGAGAGATATAATCAGCCTCTTACAAGCAAACTACGCTTGACGAGTCTGTTTATATCCCTCAAGTCGGCTGTGAATAGTAACATTCCTATTACAGGTGTTCATTCTGCCGATGCACCGCCGGCACCTCATACAAATCCATGAAATCCTCCCCCAGCCGGATTTTCTCCTTTGCGAAGGAGATGGCGTCGATCACCGTCAGCACCGCGTACACCTTCTCAAAGGTCACATCCATGAAATTCAGCATCTCCATAGGCACCGTCGGATCAATGATGATATACTCCCCGAAATACTTATGATAGTCCAGCTCATCCCTGGGATGAGGCTTGATATAAACCTGGGCGTCCTGCCCGTATTTCCCGATGATATCCGCAAAAATCCTCCTGCGTGTTTCCAGATCGCACAAGGGGTCTGTCAGGATCAGAATCTTATTGTCACTGTGCTCCCCGTGCCGCATTTTCTCATAAAGCCCATCCATATCCCGCACAAAGGCGTGCAGCAAAATATTCTTTTCCTCCTTCGTCAGCCTCTCCGTCAGGCTTTTTCGGGGCACCTCCACGTATTTGGGGCAGGGACAGGGGATCAGAGAAATATCGTTGACCTCCATATCAATGCAATATTTTCCATATCCATTCTGAATGAAAATCAGGTTCAGCTTACTGGAGCAGAAAGCCTTGATCCCGAAATGTCCCTTATTATCATATCGGGCGGAATCATAGTGAGACAGACAGTTCAGGCCATCCTCCAGAGCATGATAGGGAATCTTATTCTGATTCAGATAATATCCGATAGGATCGCTGTCGCAGAACACATAGATGTCATCGTATTCTTTAAAATCCACAGGCACATAGGCTGCTTCCAAAGCCGCATACTTTCTGGTGAAAATCATCCGGTTCCACAGCGCCTTCACAAAGTTGGCGGAGGGCGTCTTATATCTGGCAAGCTCCGGAAATTCCGTGTCGCGCTTTTCATCAAACTCGATGACCCGCTCAAAATAACCCACCTGCTCCAGTCGACTTTTCAGGTCTTCAAAATTGGTGGACATTTTGCTCAGCATCATGTCCGCATGGCCCTGCTCCTCCTTTGGGAGGGCAAATTCCTTCAGAAAGGAAATGTATACATGATAATAGGTGTGGCAAATATAAATTCTTTTCTTCACAGTTTTATCTTCTATACTCCACAGACTTCACCAGCAGGCATCCGCCTTCGCCGTCCGCTTTTCTCACACAGAAAGGCCCGTTTTTGACGCCTACCCAGCGCCCCGGAACAGCATTCTCAGTCCCGGCCGGGAGAGAGGGGTCCCCAGCCGTACTGTAGGCCGGGGTGGCGTCCTGGAGTGGTAATCCCTTCTCCGTCTCATTCAGCTCCGGAGCGCCGACCCGTTTCACCTGATATCGGACTGAAACCACAGAACAGTCAACCTTACCGATCTCTGTGCAGGCTTCCTCTGTACTCTCGCAGACAATGGATTCAAACCTCTGCTTCCCGGTTACGAAGCAGACCCTGTATCCATCCTCTTCCCTTGTAAACACAATCGCCCCGTATTCCATTCCCATGGAAATCACACCGGCCTGATCCCCTTCTTTCAACTCACTCAGATCCAGCATGGTCACACAGCAAAACTCCGGCGCGGGCCATTTCTGCAACAGTAAATTGGGGACATCCCCATAAGGGCAATCCTTCCCAACCGGCGCTGCGTTCAGCTTCAGGCCTTTCTCCGTCAGGGAGTACCAGTCCCCGGTCACATTGGCGTTCCACTGCCACTGCAATCCCAGTTCCTTTCCCATAAAATCATCAGAGGCGGCGGGCTCGCAGATCTGCCAGTCCACGCTCCCCACGTTGGGTTTCCTGTATACATCCACAGGCTGTCCGTAATTCTTTCCTTCCACCGGCTCACCGATGATGGGCCAGTCTTCCTTCCAGCACATGGGCTGCAGATGAACAATTCTGCCCGCCGCGTACACATCCTGGAAGTGCAGAAACCAGTCCTCTCCGGTGACCGTATCCACCCAGGCCCCCTGATGAGGGCCGTTGACCTGACTGCTCTCCTGGCGCATCACCACCTGATACTCATAAGGCCCGAAAATATTCCGGGAGCGGAGCACTGTCTGCCAGCCGGTCTTCACGCCGCCGGCCGGAGCAAAAATATAATACCAGCCGTTTCTCTTATACAGCTTGGGTCCCTCGATGGTGGTCTGATCATTCTCATTGCCATCAAAGACCTTCACCTCCGGTCCGATCAGCCCGGAGCAATCCGGCTTCATCTCCACCATATGGAGTACACTCTTGTACCCGATGCGGCTCTTGGCCACCCCGGCCACCATATAGGCTCTGCCGTCCTCATCCCAGAAGGGACAGGGATCAATCCAGCCCGCCGCCGGGCGGATATTCAATGGCTCGCTCCATTTGCCGAAGGGATCCTGCGTCTGAATCACATAGATTCCCTCATCCGGCATGGGGAAAAGCACATAATAGGTGCCCTCATGATACCGGATCGCGGGAGCCCAGACTCCGCAGCCGTGTACAGGTGTCCGATAACGGTCTGTAGGCACATCCTGAATCAGGTAATTGACCACCTTCCAGTTGACCAGATCCTTTGAGTGTAAAAGCGGCAGTCCCGGCGTGTTGGTAAAACTGGAGGAAATCATAAAATAATCCTCCCCCACACGGATGGCGTCCGGGTCTGAGTAGTCGGCGTACAGGATTGGATTTCGGTAATATCCATTTCCCAGGTCCCCGTTCCAGATAGTCTGATTTAGCATGTGTCAGTCCTCCTGCGTATTTTTTCTGCTCCTTATAGTATCATTTCGCACAAATTGTGTCAACGCAAAAAGACGGCGCCTGCAGCTATGGCCGGCGCCGTCTTCACATGAATTGTCTGATCAGCCTGTCATGCAATGGAAGCCGCTTTGTCCGAAAAAAGCGCCTCCAGCTTTTTCCTGTCCATCCCCTCTCCGATCACAATGACAATTTCCTGTCCTGCGGCAATGGGCTCCAGTGAAAAATTTTCCCGGGTAGCATTGCACTGAAGCCACCCTTCCCCGTCCCGGGCAAAGCCCTTGATGCGCTCCACATTTCCATACACCGGATTTTCCAGAGCTTCCCTTGCCTTCGCTGCAAGAACCTCCCCGCTCAAAGGCTGGTTCATAAAATAAAGAGTCTGAAATTCCTCCTCCTGGTCAAACCAGTATTTTTCAAAGCTTGTGTCCTCTCTGCCGCAATTGACAATGCGCTCCATGTCGGCGTCCGTCAGCTGATCCCAGTTTTTACAAAGGATGTCTCTCTCCACATCGCGGCTACAGCCGACTTTTCGCAGCGCTCTTTTCAGATGAGCTATAGAAGAGTGCAGCCGTTCATCAGATACCGTCTGGCACTTGCTGAACAGAATGCAGCCCGCGTTCGCCGCCTGCGCCGCCAGTAGATATTCTCCCGCCTCTGACAACCTCTCATCCAGTCCCGCGTCCACCACCGTAATCACACTGCCGATCTCATACCACTGATCCAATGGCTCCTCCCGCAGCACATCATAGAACTCATCCACATCAAAAATACCGGAGGGCTCCACCACCACTCTGTCAAAGCCTCGCATCCCCATGGCAATCAGCTTTGTCTTAAACCGCCGCTGATGGCAGTCCTTATCGCAGCCGCCGGCCACCATCTCCAGGTCGCAGCTGTCGCACAGCTTGTCCTGCATCAGCATCATATCCACATTGACTGCGCCGAAATCATTTTCCAGGATACAGATGTGCTGTCCCTGACAGATCAGGTAATCCGCGTATTTTCTGAGAAAGGTTGTCTTCCCGGCCCCCAGAAAGCCGGTAATCAGGTCTATTTTGATCATGGTAATATGCCCCGCTTAAAAAGCGTGCCCGTGGAAATCCACAGGCACAACTCCCCTTTTTAAATCTTTTTAATTCTCTCTATGGCTTCCACTGTATTCTCATAACTGCCGAACGCAGTCATGCGGAAATAGGTCTCCCCGCTGGGGCCGAAGCCGGAGCCCGGTGTGCCCGCCACAGAGGCCTTCTCCAGCAGATAATCAAAGAAATCCCAGCTGGACATGCCGCCTGGCGTTTTCAGCCAGATATAAGGCGCGTTCACTCCGCCGGAAACAGTATACCCGGCCTCCTTTAACCCCTCATAAATCACTTTGGCATTATTCATATAATAGCCTACCTGGGCCTTCAGCTGCTGCTGCCCCTCCTCGGTATATACCGCCGCGCCTGCCTTCTGGACAATATAGGGAGCGCCGTTAAACTTGGTGCCGTGTCTGCGCGCCCAAAGGCCATGCAGAGCCACGCCCTCCACCTTCAGATCCTTCGGCACCACAGTGTAGCCCAAACGCACGCCGGTAAAGCCCGCGTTCTTGGAGAAGGAATGAAACTCAATGGCGCAGGTTCTGGCACCCTCGCACTCATAAATGCTGTGGGGCTTGTCCTCCTCGGAAATATAGGCCTCGTAGGCTGCGTCATACAGAATCACCGCACCCACCTTATTGGCGTAATCCACCCACTGCTGCAGCCCCTCTTTGGAAATCATGGTGCCGGTAGGATTGTTGGGGAAACACAGATAGATCAGATCCGGCGTTTCCTTCGGCAATTCCGGAGAAAAGTTATTTTCCATGGTACAGGGCATATAAATCACATCGCTCCAGATGCCTGTAGCCGCATCGTAGGTGCCTGTCCTGCCCGCCATCACGTTGCTGTCCACATACACCGGGTACACCGGGTCACAGACCGCGATCTTATTGTCCACCGCGAAAATCTCCTGAATGTTGGCGCAGTCGCTTTTCGCGCCGTCAGACACAAAGATTTCATCCGCCGTGATGTCGCAGCCCCGCTTCTGATAATCCCACTCCGCGATCCTGCTGCGCAGAAATTCGTAGCCCAGATCCGGAGCATAGCCCTTGAAGGTCTCCGCGTGAGCCATCTCATCCACCGCGCCGTGCATGGCGTCGATGATGACCGGCGCCAGGGGCTGGGTCACATCTCCGATGCTTAAACGGATGACTTTTTTATCCGGGTTTGCCTGAGAATAAGCAGCGATCTTCTTCGCTACGGTGGAAAACAGGTAGCTGCCCGGAAGTTTCAGATAATTTGCGTTTACTTTTGCCATAGGGGTCTCCTTTTTTATTTATAGTTAGAATTGTAAAACTCCTTCAAATACTGTTTCGGCGGGGCCGGTCATGTATACTTTGTCAGCTTTCTGATCATAATTGATTCTGATTTCGCCGCCGCGAACCTTCACTGTGATTTCCGGCCGGGTCAGGCCGTTGAGCACACAGGCAACCGCTGTGGCGCAGCATCCGGTGCCGCAGGCTAAGGTCTCGCCGGTTCCTCTCTCCCACACCCGCATCTGCACGGTATGATCGTCGATGACTTTCACAAATTCCGTATTAATCCGCTTCGGAAAGGCTTCATGATTTTCAAAATACGGGCCGATTGCCTCCAGATTCAGGCTGTCCACATCCTCCACAAAAATCACCGCGTGGGGGTTTCCCATGGAAACACAGGCGGCATGATACTCCTCGCCCAGCACCGTCAGCGGCATTCCCAGCACCGGCATCTTATCATACAAAACCGGAATCCGCTCCGGCTCCAGAATGGGCGACCCCATATCCACGCCCACCTCTCTGACCTTCCCGTCAGCCACAATCAGAGTCAGGCTCTTGATCTGCCCCGCGCTCTCAATCAGCAGATGAATCCTGTCCGTCAGCCTTTTCTCATATACATACTTCGCCACACAGCGGATCCCATTGCCGCACATTTCCGCCCGGGTTCCGTCCGCATTCCACATTTCCATCTCAAAATCCGCTCTCTCTGACGGATTGATGAAAATAAACCCGTCAGACCCCACGCCAAAATGCCGGTCACTGACCCTTCTCACAAACCCCGGCTTCTCCTCCGCCGGTATCTCAAACCTGCTGCCATCTATATACACATAATCATTCCCGCAGCCATGCATCTTCGTAAATTCAACCTGCATCCTCTCACCCGCTTTCTCCTGATTCCAGGCTCTTTTAGCTCGTACTTATCTATAAGTCAGCCCTCGTTTTTGCGCATACTCATCCTGCATCTCTACATCCGCAGCTTCTTAACGCATTTTATGCCTTCCCCCACTCGCTCCCATAAAATCCACTCCGCCATCCGTCTGCCCCGAAATCACCCGCTTCAAACCAGGCGGCATGGCATGATAAAGAAAAAATAAGGCGATTTCAGCCAGAATGGCATGAGCCGTTTTTTTCTTTATCAGGCCATGCCGCCGGAAGCTTCTGGCTATTATTTCGGCGCAAACATGGCAATCACCATATACGCCGCCTCCACCAGATTCGTCCCGCTGTCCATACTGGTCTTCTGCAGATACCGGTGAGCCTCCGCCTCCGAATACCCCCGGCGAAGGGAAAGCAGCTCCTTGGCCCGCTCGATCGCCTCGATTTCTTCCCGGCTCCGTTCCCTGGGTTTTCCACGTCTGGCCCTGCGCCTTACCTCCACCCGGTCAGTCATCTCCCGCACCCGGTCCACCAGCTCCTGCACCTTTAAAGGCATGGTCAGTGTCTCCACATCCTCCCTCAGGTTCGTGCCGGTAAACTTTCCGGAGGCTACCAAAAGCATCTCAAACTCTTTTGGCAGCTCCTCACGCAGCTGATCGTAGACCATATCCGGCAGCTTATACCCTGAGATCACAATCCCATCCCTGGTTTCCTCCGCATAGCCAAGCGCCTGGGAAGCCGTGGAACAGGCCGTCACCGAATCAAATCCGCTCCGCACCAATATGTTTCTGATATTTTTCCCCTCCTCAAGCCGGGGAAACACCACAATAATATTGGTCATATTATTCTCCTGCCCTGTTTCTCAACACCGCCCATGATCCATCCATGCTGCCGCATCATCAGCCTTCTGCGGACATTGGCCCGCCTGTTCTGACCACATGCTTCATCATGTCCCCGGGCGGCCTCATCAATATTTCAGATACTCGCTCAACTCCCACTGAGAAACCTGACAGTTGTAGTCATGCCACTCCTTTTCCTTCGCTTCCACATATTTATGAAAAACATGTTCTCCCAGTGTCTCTTTCAGAAGCTCATCCCTTTTCAGCTCCTCCAGAGCCTCCTTTAACGTCCCGGGCAGCACATCAATTCCCTTTGCCGCTCTCTCCTCGTCCGTCAGATGGAACACATTTCCATTAAAGCATTTCGGCGGCTCAATCTGATTGCGAATGCCGTCCAGCCCCGCCGCCAGACATACAGCCAGAGCCAGGTACGGGTTGGCGCTTGGGTCGGGACAGCGAAGCTCCACCCGGGTTCCCTCCCCATTGCTCATGGGTATGCGAATAAGCTGAGAACGATTTCTGGTGCCCCAGGTCAGATAAATAGGCGCCTCATACCCCGGCACCAGCCGCTTATAGGAATTCACTAAGGGATTGGTAATGGCGCACATACCCTTCACATGCTTTAAAATACCGCCCATGAAATAATATGCCTCTTTGCTCAGACCATTCTCATCATTTTCATCATGAAAAATATTCCTGTCGTTCTGATGCAGGGACATGTTGATATGCATACCGGAGCCATTGACGCCGGCGTTGGGCTTGGGCATAAAGGAAGCGTACAGCCCGTGCCTGCGGGCAATGGTCTTCACCGCCAGCTTGAAGGTCATAATATCATCCGCCGTCTCCAGCACTTCCGCGTATTCAAAATCAATCTCATGCTGCGCCGGAGCCGCTTCATGATGGGAGGCCTCGATTCCAAAGCCCATTTCCTCCAGATTTAATATAATCTCCCGGCGGGCGTTCTCCCCCAGATCGTTGGGTCCCATATCAAAATATCCGGCCATCTCCTTGGTAGTCACTGTAGGCCGGGCATTCTCATCCGTGTCAAAAAGAAAGAATTCCAGCTCCGGGCCAACCATGAACTCATAGCCCATCTCTCTCGCTTCCTGCACTGTTTTTCTGAGAATATAACGGGGATCCCCCTCAAAAGGCTTCCTGTCCGCGGTATAAACATCGCAGATCATACGGGCCACCTTGCCGTTCTGGGGCCGCCAGGGGAAAACCTGAAAGCTGTCAAGATCCGGATAGAGCAGCATATCGGACTCCTCCACCCGCACAAAACCCTCGATGGAAGAGCCGTCAAACATACATTTATTATTCAGTGCCTTCTCCAGCTGACTGGCCGTGATAGCCACATTTTTCAGATTGCCGAACAGATCTGTAAAGTGCAGGCGGATGAACTCTACCCCTTCCTCCTCCACCATATTCAGAATGTCCTGCTTTGTGTATTCCTTCATAACGGTATTCCTTTCTTTTTCCAGAAAAAATTTGATGAGCGCATGAAAAAGCCCCGCAAAATCCGATCCGGCCCTCATCAAACAAAGTGGGGCCTGCGCCGGCCCCATTGCACTGGTTTTATTTTGCCCCATGATGAAAAAAATGTCAACCTAAAAGTTACTGTTCACAGACAGCTTATAAGCCATTTATGATAATGTCCTTATATACCACAAGAGAAAATGTCCC
>JAJPYH010000112.1:0-2898 GCA_021205045.1 Lachnospiraceae bacterium
GGCATAAAATCAAATGAAGGTATAGCCAGTTAATTATTATTCGATGTACTACATAATTACAAACAAAACAGAGATTACAATATACGGTTATGGCCAATTTCGAGACGGCAGCCGTTGAAACTGTTTGGTACCGCAGGGTTGCCAGTCTGAAATAGATTGGGCAGCTTTGCGGTTTTTTTATTTTCAAAGGGAAAAGAGAGGCAAAAAGTATGGGTGCAGCAGATATTGAAGGTATGGTTAAAGCATTGAAAACGGCCGGGATTGATCAGGAGTTGATCGAGAAAATTACATACTGTGTTGATTACGAGCACACGGTTACGGCACTGGAGGCGCGGCTGCGCGGCGGCTATCAGTTTCAGGAGATCATTACGGATACGCTGACAACAACAATGAATTTTTACGATGCGGACAGCGCTCTGGTGGTCAGTGTCGATCCGGATCTGATGATTGCAAAACCGGAGTTTGAGACTCACCGAGAAGGATTCCTTCCCGTCTGCGATACCGGACCGATGGATCTGAAGGAGTATCCGGAAATTCTGACAGCGATCCGCACGGTATCCAGGGGTAATCTGGCTATTCCTTACACAGATGTATCACGGCTTCTGGAGGAAGGCTCAAAGGAATCCCAGCGCATGGAACAGATAGGAATTCAGTCCATTATGGCTGTTCCATACAATAAGCGCAACGCCGGCTTCGCGGTGGTCATCAATCCGCGGAATTATACAAAATATCCGGAGCACAACTCCCTCCTGCAGGTGCTCTCTTATGTATCAGTTGCAGAAATCAACGAGATGAATCTGATGAACTGCCAGAAAGGTTCTTATTCCGAAGAGGGAGAACTTGCCCCGAATGATGTGTATGTGAACCTGCTCAATGGGTTTGAACTGCATACCAATGAAGGAACTCTTCGGGAGAAAGACATCAGGAGCAGCCAAAGCGTTCTCTTTCTGACCCATCTGATGCTTAAGAAGGGTTCGCCTGTAACGCAGAATGAAATGGCTGATGCACTCTGGGACAAAGAACACATGCCGGATGAGCCTGAGCACAGGCTGAGAAATATAAGCTCTAATACAAAAGGGAAAATCATTCAGATCTTTCCCTCTATCAATCCGTTTGTGAACGAAAAGACTGCATTTTCATTCAACCGTCGCTATAACATAATTACTGACCTCGATATGTTTGGATACCGGATCAGGGATATTCAGGGGATGCCGGCTGATGAAAAACGGGTTGATGCATATCTGGAGCTGCTTAGCGGTTTCAACGGCATAGTGCTGCCCAATGTGGATCACCGCTCACTTGAGCGGGTTGATAAACTGTACGAGGAGAAACGCAAGATTGCGCAGCTCGAATGTATTTCTTACATGTATGATCTCGGATTATATGTCAGGATGCATGACTTTATCTGCAATATTTCCCTCGGCAGAAATCTGACCAGTTCCCTGGCCTACTGGGATATAAAAGCAGTTATCGGGATGAGGCGTCTGGACATGGCTTTCAGGCTCCTGGAAGAGAATGATTCTATTTTATAAGTCGATTTTTCGATGTGCAAAGGAAAGCCGGGTGATTGACCGCGATCCCACGATTTATCTGACTGCACAGGGAGGCGGTATCCCGCAGAAAGACCGGGAAGCACTGACTGACGAACAGGCAGAACGGCTTCTGGAGACGGTCAATCTTAACTTCCTGTGATTTTTCTCACTCAATGGTAAAACGATAGTGAGGAAGTGGCTGAAAGCCTTGAAAATGGCGGCTTTTTGGGGAAAAACTGGTTGCAAACAAACGTATGATGTGGTACAATAATGAGTGAGAAGTAGCACTCAAAAATCAGACCAGTAATGAGGCGGTTTTATGTACCTGAAATGCGTTGTCCCGATCCCGGAAGCCCCGGGGAAAATTACCAGACTGAAGAAGGGAAATGCCGTTTACATCCGATACACGGTTGGACGAAAATATGACCCGGACAAGAGATATAATGTTCCAGACCATAAGATCATCGGGAAGCTGAGCGACAGCAGTCCGGGGAACATGGTTCCGAATGAGAACTTTCTGAAATACTTTTCGGGCACGGAATTGCCCGAGACCGTTCCGGACAGCAAGAGGAGCAGCTGTCTTCGAATTGGGAATTATCTTGTCATCCGCAAGATCATGGAAGATTACCATCTGCCGGAGATGCTTGGCGGATATATGTCAGAAAAGGATTGTGGTCTGTTCCTGGATCTGGCTGTGTATTCCATTATCACTGAGGGCAACGCTGCGCAGTATTATCCGGACTATGCTTTCAACCATCCGCTGCTTACGCAGGAAATGCATATGTATAGTGACACAAAGATTTCAGATTTTTTAGAATCTGTTACAGACGAACAGCGGGTGGGGTTCCTGAACGAATGGAACGCGGTTCGGGATCATAGAGAGAAGATTTATATTTCGTATGATTCCACGAACAAAAACTGCCAGGCTGGCGATCTGGAGATCGTTGAATTCGGCCATCCAAAAGTTGATAAAGGTCTGCCGGTGTTTAATTATGCAATCGCTTATGATACAGATAACAAGGAGCCGCTGTTCTATGAGCAGTATCCCGGCAGCATTGTGGATGTTTCGCAGCTGCAGTACATGCTGGGCAAGGCAAAGGGATATGGAAACAGGCATGTGGGATTTATTCTTGACCGGGGGTATTTTTGCAGGGAAAACATTCAGTTCATGGATTCCTGCGGATATGATTTCATTATTATGGTCAAAGGGATGGCCTCATTTGTGAAAAGCCTGGTTTTAGAGGCTAAGGGGACATTTGAAGGGAAACGTTTGAAAGCCATCCGAAAGTACAAGGTATATGGAACTACGTTGGAGGGAAATTTATATGCATCAGATGAAAAGGAGAGATACTTCCATATATATTAT
>JAJPYH010000112.1:2908-11579 GCA_021205045.1 Lachnospiraceae bacterium
CGAATGAGAAGGCCTATGCGGAGCGTGAGCAGGTAGAGGCAAAGATAGAACGGATGACAAACTGTCTTAAGAAACAGAAAGGGAAAAAGTTCACCCCGGGTGAGGGATTAGCAAAGTATTTCCGCTTTGAAATATATGAGGAAGACGGTACTTTTCTGTATGCACGGGAAAGAGCGGATGTGATTGAGGAGGAACTTTCCCTGTGTGGATATTTTGTAATTGTTACATCGAAGGAAATGACCGCAGAAGAGGCGCTTGAAATCTATAAAAGCCGGGACGCTTCGGAAAAACTGTTCCGCGGAGACAAGAGTTATCTTGGGAATGGAGCCCTGCGGGTTCAGACGGACAGACGTGCGCTTGCAAAAATATTCATAGAGTTTGTGGCACTGATCGTCCGCAGCAGGATGTATGTGTTGCTGAAGAATGAAATGGAAACGCTTGATAAAAAGCCGAACTATATGACGGTTCCGGCGGCAATCCGGGAGTTGGAAAAGATTGAAATGATCAAAGGCTTTGACGGTCGGTACCGTCTGGATCATGCGGTTACAAAAACCCAGAAAACGATACTAAAGGCGTTCGGGATGGATAACAATTATGTCAGGAAGAAAGCGGCAGATCTGGGTGATTTGATAGCAAAATATGGTGATGGGAAGGAAAGCGAGGGCAAAAACAATGGCGAGGACAAGAAAAAACTGTCAATTGAAGAAGAGATAGAAAGACAGGAAGCAGCGGTAGAGAAATCAAAAGCAAAGTATGATGCTGATGTAAAGAAGCTGAAAGATCTGCTTGCCAAGCTCTGCCTTCTGATTGATCCGGCGCGGATGGACAGTGAGTTGTCCGAAACGGTTATGGAATGGCTGAAGATGCACCAGAGAATGGAAAATGGAGAGCTTACGAAAGAGGAGTACAATATGTGGAGATATAATGCTCCTGATAATACTGATATAGCTGCGATTGCAAAAGGCTCTCGTGTGGAATTACAGGATGATTTGAAGACCGTCTGGGAACGTGCAAATGATCTGGAGCTTGAATACGAAATTCTGATATCGCCTACAGTCATCCCAGTGGATGAGTTCGAGCGTTATAAGAATGATCTTCCATATTACAGAAATATTGACACCGAGGGGATTTTGATAGATGGATGATGAAATCAAAAGGAGATGGAATTAGTAGGGATGTTTTTACGTTCCATGAGAACTCGATTGTTGTCACCATTCCTTTTGCTGTATAAATCCTGATCTGTATGGGAATACTATAAACACAACTCTCGAAGTCTATTGAAAAATTGTCCCGAATAATATATAATATTCGGGACAAAAGGAGGTAAGTAAAGTGGCGAATGGATATTCCAGGCGGATTCAGGAACGGATTGGAGCAGCGGCAGAAGGAACTGTTTTTGTCAGTTCTGATTTTGCGGATATTGCTGATACGGAAACCATAAGACGGAACCTGAACCGGCTTACACAAGCAGGTACGCTCCGGCGGATTTTGAAAGGTGTTTATGAGAAGCCGGAATACAGCGAAATGCTGAAAGAATATGTAGCGGCAGATCCGGAGGCGGTAGCAAAGGCGTTGGCCCGGAACTACCACTGGACGATTGCCCCCTGTGGGAATACGGCGCTGAACCTGTTAGGGCTTTCCACGCAGGTAACAGCGGTATGGTCCTATATCAGCGACGGCCCATATAAGACTTATGAGTGGAATTCAACAAAGCTGGAATTTAAGCACAGGACCAACAAGGAGATCACGGGCCTTTCTTATATGACGATTCTGGTGATTCAGGCATTGAAAACTTTGGGGAAAACAAATGTCACTTCCAAAACGATCCAGACGCTTCGCTCCCGGCTGAATGAGGACGATAAAACCGCTATGCTAAGAGAGGCGGCAGAATCTACGGACTGGGTTTACAATGCGATACGGCAGATTGCAGGGAGGTACAATAGAGATGAAAAACATTGCAAGATTTTCAGACAATGATAAGCGGGTGCTGTTCCGTAACACAGCAGATAAGATGGGGCTCAACGATGCCATTGTGGAAAAAGATTTTTGGGTATGCTTTACTCTGGATTATCTGTTCCACCGTTCCCTTTGGAAAGATTCGATTACCTTTAAGGGCGGCACCAGCCTGTCGAAAGCCTTTCGCCTGATCAGCCGGTTTTCCGAAGATATTGACCTGATCCTGGATTGGCGGGTTTTAGGATATGGCAGAGAGGAACCCTGGGAGAAACGTTCCAACACGAAGCAGGACGCTTTCAACAAAGAGGCCAATGCACGGGCGGAGGTCTTTCTGGCAGAAACCTTCTGCCCCGCAATCAAAGAAGGATTGTCTCAGGAGCTTGGGCGTGAAGCTGACATTCACATGGACGAGGAAGAAAAGCAGACGGTTATTTTTGCCTACCCCCAATTATTTACCAATGTGGGAACCTTGCAGGTAATCCGGCTGGAAATCGGCGCACTTGCCGCATGGACGCCGGCAAAGTCTGCGGAGATTACGCCGTATGTCGCAGAATATTACCCTGATATGTTTAAGCAGAAAGGAACGGATATTCTGACAGTTGCCCCGGAACGGACTTTTTGGGAAAAAGCTACGATCCTGCACCATGAGGCCAACAGGCCGGAACATCTGGAAATGCCGCAGCGGTATTCCAGGCATTATTACGATTTGTACCGCATGGCTATGACTCCGGTAAAAGAAGCTGCTTTTTCTCAACCTGACCTGCTGAAGAAAGTTGTGGATTTCAAAATGAAATTTTATCCCAGGGCATGGGCGAAGTACCCAGAGGCTGTGCCAGGCACCTTAAAGTTGATTCCGCCAGAATATCGGTTCGCAGCATTAGAGGCGGATTACGATTCTATGAAGGATATGCTGTATGGTGATATACCTGCATTTGATACTGTCATAGCGGCAGTCCGGGAACTGGAAAAAGAAATCAATACCCTGTAACAACTACATAGTCATTTATCTGCAGTCAGTTTTTCAATTCAGGAACAAGCGTGAAAGTCAAAATGACTATTCCAGATAAGCCGAACAGCAAGAATCAAAAGTATGTAAAAGTTTGATCAGATAGTTTCCTCATCGTGATCGGAAGATATCCAGGATCTGGCGACGCCTTACTGCCCCATTTTTTACTGTTAATGAGGTGGGCAAAACGGAAGCAGATTTCGCAAGAATCCTTTAAAATCAAGGGAAAACGCCTCTAAAAAAGGCCTAATACGGCCTCAAAGCGGCTCGTCGCGCTCCGCAGTTCAGCAAGCGTTAATCGACCGGAAAAGAAATGGCTTAAATGCCCGGGAATCCTTTATTTTCAAGGCTTCCCGGGCTTTTTCTATGTCCGAAAAAAGTTTGTCGGCGCTGTCCCGATTTGTCCTAATTTGACATCGTTTGTCCTGAAAATTACTGTTAATGAAGTGGTCAAATTGCCAAAATCGAGGAAAAACTGTTAATTTGGTGGTCAAATTCAACGCCTTGGATTGGTTTACAATTCAGAGTTTACAGCAGAACAAAAAAGAATGTACAATAGCAATATCGAAAACTGCTATTCTTCTGATGAATAGTAAAACCAGAGGGAGGGAAACCATGCTGAATCTATATGAACTGGAGCAGCTTGCTGCATTCGCCAGATATGGTACCTTATCAAAGGCAGCGGAGGAACTGCGCATCTCTCAACCCACCTTAACCCGCAGAATGCACCATCTGGAGGAGGAGTTTGGTGTTTCTTTGTTTGTCCATGGGAAGAACTGGCTTTCACTCAATGAGACAGGGATGAAAGCAGTCGAATATGCCAATACACTTTTGTCAGATGTGGAAGACGCAGTGATACAGGTACGCCGCTTTGACCAAAGCCTGCGTACAATTCTGGTAGAGTCCTGCGCTCCGGCCCCGCTTTGGAGTCTGCTTCCTGCTCTTTCGGATCAGTTTTCGGATAAAACGATTTCCTCCCGGCTCACAGAAGTTTCGCTGATTTTAAGCCGGGTAAAGGATAAGGCCTGCGAAATCGGTATTCTGCCCTATCCGGCTGAGGATGAGGATGTTGTAAGTGTTCCGTTTATCCGGGAGGAGCTGTCTGTCTGCCGCCCGATCACGCGCTGGCAAGCTGCTCTTCCATCACATTGGAAATGCTGAACGGATACAACTGTCTGCTAAAATCAGACATCGGTTTCTGGAGTGATTTGTGCCATAAAACGATGTCAGCATCCCGATTCCTGGTGCAGGCGGATGAGTTTGAGTTTCGGGAGCTGGCGAGAACATCTACGCTGCCTTATTTTGTCACAAACCTTGCATTAACAGAAGACTTTGTGACTTACCGAAAAGTCATACCGGTTTCCGATTCGGAAGCTAACGTCATGTTTCACATGATTTTCCGCGAAGAAAATTCGGAATATCTAAAAATTTCTCAACGGATTGCAAGAAACAATATATGAGCATTCTTTGCTTAAGAACCTGAAACGAGGAGGTAACCTATGGAAATTCGAGTACTTCGCTATTTTCTCACCGTCGCCCGTGAAGGCGGAATCGACCGGGCAGCGGATATTTTACATATTACGCAGCCAACCTTAAGCCGCCAGCTTGCTTCGCTTGAGGAAGAAGTTGGTGTAAAACTGTTTGAACGGGGTGCCAGAAAAATCACTCTGACCAATGAAGGCATCCTGCTGCGCCGCAGAGCGGAGGAAATCCTTTCCCTTGTGGACAGGACACAGAAAGAACTGATCGAACAAAATGAACTGATTGAAGGTCGTGTCGTGATTGGCTGTGGGGAAATGGCAGCAGTCGGGCTTCTGCCCAAGATCATCGCTTCTTTCCATGAAAAATATCCCCAGGTTACCTACGATATCTTTACAGCAAATGCGGATGTTGTGAAAGAGCAGATGGAACAGGGGCTGATAGATATTGGAATCCTGCTTGAGCCGATTGATATCGAGACGTTTGATTTCCTGCGGCTAAAGCATCAGGAACGCTGGGTGCTTCTGATGAGGCCGGATGATCCGCTTGCCGCAAAAGAGGCGGTTTCTCCAGAAGACTTGAAAGGGAAGCCTCTGATTCTGCCGGCCCGTGCCAATGTACGTAACGAAGTATCCAACTGGTTTGGTGACACATTTTCACAGGCGCAGGTGCTGTTCACAAGCAATCTGGCGACAAATGGTGCCCTGATGGTGCAGGCGGGTCTGGGATATTCCATCATCATTGAAGGTGCCATTCCCTTCTGGGATGAAAAGAAAATCGTCAGCCGTCCGCTTTCTCCGGAAATTCACTCGGACAGTGTATTTGCATGGAAACGGAGCCAGCCGCTGACTCCGGCAGTGGAAAGGTTTGTGAAGGAGATGAGGTTTCTTTTGACAGCTTCTGCTGATTGGTGATGCGGACTAACAGGTTATGCTTTCAGAGCATGAATGAGCGATTGAAAATAAGTATTTGATTAGAGAACGTTTCTTCCATACAATAGGGAAAGGCCGGGGATAAAGTATTTCTCGTGCAGGAGGAAGAAATGGAAAACTCAGTTTATAATAAAGAAGAAAACAGGATGGGAACGATGCCCGTACCGCGGCTGGTGATTCAGACAGGCGTTCCTCTCATGCTTTCGCTGTTGATAAATTCACTGTATAATTTTGTAGACAGTATATTTGTGGCCAGACTATCCGAGGATGCATTGACGGCTGTATCGCTTTCCTCACCGGTGCAGACGATGATGGCAGCCCTGGGCTGCGGAATTGCGGTAGGATTAAATGCAGTCATGGAAGAGCCGGAGACGGTGCTGCTCATTGATGCCTGGAAAGATCAGGCCGCGATTGATGCGCATCATGCTTCTCCTATGATGGGGAAAATCTCCGAATTAAGAGAAAAATACGACCTCCACATGGAGGTGGAACGATATGTTTCAGATGTGGACGGACTGCCCAATGAAGATATGAAATTTATCAGAAATTAGAACGGAGGAATAGTGTGGAGAAAATAGTACAGACAGCAGGACGGAATACTCTTGGAGAATTTGCGCCGGATTTTGCGCACTTCAATGACGACATTCTTTTTGGCGAAGCATGGAATAATCAGGACATTGATCATAAGACACGCTGCATTATTACGGTAGTGGCACTGATGTCCTCCGGCATTACGGATTCTTCTCTGAAATATCATCTGGAGAACGCGAAAAAAGCTGGCGTTACCAGAAAAGAAATCGCGGCCATCATCACTCATGCAGCGTTCTATGTCGGCTGGCCGAAAGCCTGGGCAGTCTTTTACATGGCAAAGGAGGTCTGGGCAGAGAATGCTCAGCCGGTGAACGCAAAAGCAGCCCATGCTGCAGAAATGGTTTTCCCCATCGGCGCACCAAATGACGCTTTTGCACAGTATTTTATCGGCCAGAGCTATCTCGCTCCTGTATCTACCAGTCAGGTTGGCATTTTCAATGTGACTTTTGAACCGGGGTGCCGCAACAACTGGCATATCCATCACGCTGACAAGGGCGGCGGCCAGATTTTAATCTGTGTGGCCGGACGCGGCTATTATCAGGAGTGGGGGAAAGATGCTGTGGAAATGAAACCGGGCGACTGCATCAACATTCCGGTTGGCGTGAAGCATTGGCACGGTGCCGCTCCGGACAGCTGGTTCTCACACCTGGCGGTGGAAGTACCGGGAGAAAACAGCTCTAACGAATGGCTGGAAGCAGTCACGGATGAACAGTACAGCATATTGAAGTAATGCCGGAAGCAGACATTCGATTGAGAGAATTTCATACGGGAGCACAGAAATCATGAGAAGAATCAGGATGCTTTTACTGACGATGGTAGCAGTATTCATGCTTGCAGGATGTGGATCAGACCAGAAAACGGCAGAAAATGCAGCTTCTGCCGAAAGCCCGCAAGCCCCCGCAGATGAGGATGATTCCGGGACTGAGAATACAGAAGCAGGGATTATCAGCAGTGAAGATATGGGAGAGACAGAAACTGCATCAGAAGATGAGACGGAAACCTCTGATGCAGGAGAGGAAATACAGGAGGACAATATCATGATACTTACCGTGAATGGGACGAACCTGACCGCTGTGATGGAGGACAACTCATCTGTGGAGGCTCTGATGGGGCTTCTGGCAGAAGGCCCTCTTACGATTGAGATGAGCGATTATGCAAATATGGAAAAGGTCGGCTCTATCGGGACCAGCCTGCCGAGAAATGATGAGCAGATTACAACATCAGCAGGTGATCTGATTCTGTATCTGGGAAATTCGTTTGTTATTTATTACGCTCCTAATTCATGGGATTTTACAAGGCTTGGTAAAATACAGGATATAACTGCTGATGAACTGAAGGAACTTCTGGGCGATGGAGATGTTACTGTGACACTGTCGCTTCCGGAGCAATAATCAAAACAAAGAATACTTTGTTTTGCAATTAAAAAATACAGTTCGCAGCTGCCAGTTCTGTCCCGGTAGCTGCGGGCTGTATTTTTGCTGCTCTCAAACGTCAGCGTAGTAAAAGAAAATCATTTGGGGATGAGTCTTTTATGAATTATTTCAACTGCAGACCATCTTTAAAAGCATTCCCGACTCTCTCCGTGACCTTATAGTAGCCATGCGTGTATGGATCGAACGCAATGGCTGCCACTTTTTCGATATCTACGGTATCGCCATTCATCACGGACTCATCCGCTGTGGTGTTGACCACCTTCCCGATGACTCCGCAGCCATATTCCCCGTCCTGATACTGTATGAATTCACACTCCATGCAAAGAGGAAATCCATTGATGATCGGGGCATTCACGAGTTCAGACTTTGTTGTAGTCAGGCCGCTCTTTGCAAATTTGTCAGGTGTGTTGTTTCCAGAAACGACGCCGAAATAATCAGCTTCCACTACGTGTGCCGCGTCCGCGATGCTTACTGTGAAAGCTTTTCTTTCTTTGATGTTTTTACTGTTTTGTGCGTTTCCGTCAGGTTCAGAATTACCTGATCTCTTTCGAGCATGGTTCCCCATGCGGCGTTCATAACGTCCACGCTCCCATCTTCATTGTAGGTCGCTATCATCAGCACCGGCATCGGGAAAATAGCTTCTGTCGTCTTAATATTTTTTCTCATGATGTGCTCCTCCTGTGATTTTTGTTTTTTCAGGGACAAAAGAACTCTGTATCCTTCTTGTCCTGAAGCTGAATATATGATAACATGGTACAAACAGACATACAAGTACCTACATTTTTGTAAGGTACTTATCTGGAGGTTAGCTATGGAAAGAAAACGGATTGAAGATGCGAACTTTGAGGATACCGGTTACAGCTATACGCTCTCGCTCATTTCAGGCAAATACAAACCGGTTATTCTCTACTGTCTGATGGAATATGAGCCGGTGCGTTTCAACGAAATGCAGAGATATATTAAAGTTGCGGACAGAACGCTGAGCGCGAACTTAAAAGAGCTGGAAGCGGATGACCTCATCATCCGAAATGTTTATCCGCAAATTCCTCCGAAAGTGGAATATTCCCTGACGGAAAGAGGCCATTCTCTTGTCCAGGTACTGGATCAGTTATGCGACTGGGGAAATCGGAACAGGAAATAATGCAGGAAGCGAGGTGATTACCTGTGCCATTTAAAATCATCCGGAATGATATCACAAAAATAAAAGCGGACGCTATCGTGAATACTGCCAATCCGCATCCAACCTGTTCTCTCAGACTGCTATGAAAATTCCC
>JAJPYH010000112.1:11589-14358 GCA_021205045.1 Lachnospiraceae bacterium
CATCCTACCTATGCGGCTGGGACGGACGCGGCTATTTACAAAGCCGCCGGCGCAGAACTTCTGCTGGCCGAACGGAAAAAGATCGGAAATATCGAACGCGGTCAGGTGGCGGTAACTTCCGCTTTTTCACTTCCTGCAATATAGTTTATCGGAAGGAGCAAAGCGACTGACAATAAAAGCCTGCGTCAGCAGGCGAAAATCTGATTACAGGGTTCGCGAAGCGGTTCCTGTAATATGAGTGACAAGCAGATATCTGCTTAAGTTTGTTCGAATGAATATCGCTGAAGTGATCGGAAGAAAGAAGGTGCATCACAATGGACATAAAGAAATTCAAAAAAAGAACACAGCACGTTTATCACAATAGGTACGACGCTCATTATTGTGGGTTTGGCTGCTCTTATGTGGAAATGCATAAAGAAGCACTGCTACTCAGATGAAAAAGAGTGAATCGCTAAAAATTAAAGAGTTACATTTTGTAAGAACACCCCTGTGACAGTCTTCTGGTATTTATCCGGATTTTCTGTCACAGGGGATATTTTTCGTTTGTAAAAGGGTTTCACGCTATCAGAGTGATAATCATTCTGATGTTGTGTCTGGCAAAGCAGATGGGCACTTCTCTGAGTGCAATTCCTTCAGCAGAGGTTGTAGTTCCTCTTTCAGTGTCTCCAGTGTCACCTGTTCCAGACTCGATTTCATGGCATCGACTGCAGATGTCATATGCGGATGCAGAATCTGATAAAAATTTTTCCCAACGGGACAGGTATCGCTCCCCTCATACATTTTGAAAATTTCATCCACACTCGGCGTTTCCACCGCCTGATAAATGTCCCATAAGGTAATATCCTTCGGCTCCCTGGCCAGCTGAACACCGCCGTTTTTGCCTGCTGTCGCGATCAACAGCCCGCTGTCAGATAATTCGAGAAACAGATTCCTGACTGTGACAGCATTTGCTCCGGTACTCTCAGCAACGAGTGTACTTGTCACGCGTTTTTGAGGCGATAAAGCCGCAACAAACAGCAGGGCGTGGACTGCTAATGGAAATCGTTTACTGACGCGCATACTGCTACCTTCTTCCTTCGACATAGAGACTGGATTGAGTATATCAGATTCATTTGAGAAAATCAATTGTAGCTCTTGACATTACTTTTATATGGCAATATAATGTAGCTACTTGAATTACATTAAGGAGGTAATGCAAATGCAGACTTTGGAAGCGATTGCGAAAAGAAAATCAACGCGGGACTTTGACCCGGATAAGGCAGTTCCCGAGGAGATTATTGATACGATTGTAAAGGCAGGCTGCCAGGCTCCGATCGGTGCGAATAAGAGAGACTCTCTTCATCTGACTGTATGCCGGAATAAAGAAATCTTAAACGAGATCAATCAGTCCACCACCGCAGCCATGAACGTGGAGCCCAGAGATTTCTTCTATGCCGCACCGGCCGTGATTATTGTTTCCGCTTCAGAGAAACAGATGGCGCCGGGGATTGAATATGCGAACGCCGCATGCGTGATTGAGAATATGCTGATCGCCGCGACGGACGCCGGTGTGGACAACATTTATCTCTGGGGTGGCGTGCAGGCCCTGGCGAAGAACGCGGACCTGTGCGCGAAGATGGGCATTCCGGAGGGCTTTAAGCCGGTTTCCGCTGCTGCACTCGGATACAGCAAGAGCGGCAGCGCCGAGGCACGGGAATTATCAGTCTCTCTGTCAGTAAATTACATCTGAAACAATTATTGACGAAAAGCGGCACCCACCAGAGATCACACCTCTCTTTGATGGGTGTTGTTTTTCATATGTGTTAAGAATACCCGAAGAACTGGCAAGGCTGCCAGAGGCAGGTTTTGTAATTATCCGAACTCAAAAAGGAGGGCACCATGAAAACACTGATTGCTTATTATTCAAGAGCAGGAGCAACGAAGAAAGCAGCGGAGGGACTGCAAAAGATTACGAACGGAGAACTGTTCGAGATTAAAGGTGAGAAAAATTATGGGAATTATTTCACAGCACTCGGAGTTTCCAAAAAGGAATTCTCTGCGAATGAGCTTCCAAAGGTCGTGAATCAGGTAAAGGACTTTGACTCCTATGACCGTATTCTGATCGGTTTTCCGATCTGGTACAGCAAATGCCCTCAGCTGATTCTGTCCTTTATATCGCAGTATGATTTCAGAGGAAAAGAAGTCTATCCTTTCTGCACCAGCGGGATGAGCGGCCCTGAAACTGCAGTAGAGCAGCTTAAAAAGGCCTGTGTCGGTGCGACCGTCCATTCCGGTCTGCGTTTAAATAAGATGAATGAAGAAACAGTCAGAAAATGGCTGGATGGAGGCAGTCAATCATGAAAAGTGAATACAGTCAGTTAAAAGAATATATGGATCAGAGCAAGAAGACCGTTGCCGTTACCGGATCGGGAATCTCTTATTTGTATGGAATGAGCAGGCTGAAACAGAGTGTGGGCAGACTGAATGCCGGACGCATCTTCTCCGCTTCCTATGTCCGCAAAAATCCAGAAAAATTTTATAAGGTGATGAAGGACTCTTTCCTTGACGCGACGTTTGTCAAAGGGCCAAGCACTGTACACAAACAGCTGGCAGAGTTGGAAAAACAGGGAAAGCTCTACGGCATTGTCACCCAGAACCTGGACTGCCTGCATACCATCGCCGGCTCTCAGAATGTGGTGGAATTTCAGGGCAGTTTCCGGGACAATATTTGCACGGACTGCGGAAGCCGTTATTATGATTATCGGGTTTGGAATGAAGGACATATGCCGC
>JAJPYH010000064.1 GCA_021205045.1 Lachnospiraceae bacterium
TTTGGGACATTTTCTCTTGTGGTATATAAGGACATTATCATAAATGGCTTATACTGAGAAAAGCCAAAGAGGCTTACGAGACCTTTCTGCTGTCGCCGGATCTGGCCATAGAAGTGTCTGAGCTGCTGCAGACCGGAGGAAGTCTTTCCTTTGGAGATCTGCAGGAGCAGGTCAATGTGTATCGAAGTGAAAATAAGGTGCTGGAGGAAAAAAAGCAGGTATACGAGGATGAGCTGGTGGAGCTGCAGGCTCTGCTTCGCCAGGCTCAGAGTGAAAATGACGCGGATGAAATCACCCGGCTGCAGAACGTGATCTCCATCAACCAGGACTATGTGAATGAGCTGGAAGCGGATATCGCTGAAAATGAGGCGGAAATCAACAAGCTGATTGCCAGCTATGAAGATCAGGCAGAGTTCCAGGATTTAAAGACAGCCATCAGTGAGAGGCAGGCGGACCTGGACGAGGCCAACGCGGAGCTGGCCTGGCTGAAGAAAAAGCTCTCAGAGGATGATACAGAGGAAACCATAGACCCGGAGGTGAAGGCGCCTGTATCCGGCATCATCAAGACAGTCAATGTAAAGAAGGGCAAGACGGCTTCCACAGATGAGGTGGCCATAGAGATTTATCCGGAGGGGGAGGATTACACCATGACCCTGACGGTGACCACGGAGCAGGCCCAGAGCCTGAGTGTGGGCGATGTGGCGGAGCTGCAGAACTCCTGGTATTACTCCGGTGTTTCCGTGGTGCTCAGTAAGATTACAACGGATGCCGCCAGCCGGGGACAGAATAAGATTCTGACCTTTACCGTCACCGGAGATGTGAGTGATGGACAGAGTCTGAGCATTTCCATCGGGCAGAAATCCTCCACTTATTCTTATACGGTGCCGAACAGCGCCGTCAGAGAGGATTCCAGCGGTAAATTTGTGCTGGTGGTATCGCAGAAATCCTCACCCTTGGGCAACCGGTATTACGCGGAGCGTCTGAGCGTGGAGGTGCTGGCAAGCGATGACAGCCGCACGGCGGTCAGCGGCGCGTTTACGGGTGGAGAGTTTGTGATCACCACATCCACCAAGCCGGTGGAGGCGGGACAGCTGATCCGGCTGGCGGATTAAGGCTGAGGATTTTTGAACCCCGCTGTCGGGAAAACATACCGGCAGCCAGGCCGGATCATTTCGAACAGATTGTATGGAAATGGCGGGTAAAGGACGATCAAGAGGAAGGTTATGAGACGATCAGGACGGCGGATTACATTAAAACATATCATATGGACGGCGATCTGCCTGATTTGTCTGCTTCTGGTGGGGGTGCTGCAGATCGTTTCTGCCAGGATGCAGAAGCAGCTTTTACACGAGAGGGTTGCTTATGACTGGGATTCAGAGGGAGGCAGCGCCCATATCAGCGTATATCTGACGGAGGAGGAGAAGCTGTCCATGTTGAGCAGCCTGGAGGATCAGGAGTATATGGTGCTGAACCTGTACTACAGCCTGGAATCTGAGCTGACGGAAAATTCCATCACGCTCAGTGAGGACGCCTCGGACAACGCCAGGCTGATCGTCTACGGCTATGAGGCCGAGGGGAGCGTATCCATAGAATCAGACAGGACGACTATCACGGTGAAGGCTTACGGCGTGGGCGGGGATTTCTTTCAGTTCCATCCGCTGCAATTAAAATACGGCAGCTACTTCAGCGGCAGCGACCTGATGCAGGACGGGGTGCTTCTGGACGAGGAAGCGGCCTGGCAGCTGTTCGGCAGCAGCGATGTGGTGGGGCAATATGTTTACATCAGCAATATTCCCCATCTGGTGGTGGGAGTCTACGAGAGGGACAGAGGCTATTTTTATGACGCGGCGGGAAATGACGAGAGTACCGTGTATCTGTCCGCGCAGAGTTTATTTCAGTATGGCAGCTACAATGGCTTACAGTCCGTTGAGCTTCTGATGCCCAACCCGGTCAGCGGCTTCGCTTATGACCTGGTGGCGGAACAGCTTTCCGGCTATGACGTGGCCATCGTGGAGAATGAGAACCGGTTTGAGTGGTTAAATCTGGCGGATATCTGGAAACAGATCGGCACCCGCAGCATGGGACTCAACGGCATAGTATTTCCCTACTGGGAAAACGTGGCCAGAGGCTATGAGGATGTGCTGGCGGGGATTCTGCTGATACAGGCTGTGTTATTGTCCTTTGTGCTGGTAGTGCTGGTGATTTCCCTCTGGAAAGCCTGGCTTCGCAGGAACTGGCGTACCCGGGATGTGGTTTCAAAGCTGGGAGACCTGTGGTACGAGCAGGGGGCAAAACGGCAGAAAAAGAAAAATGAAAAAAACGGGGAGGAGCCCTATCCCTTCGCCATTCTGACCTTTGAGGATGATGAGGAAAATGAGGAAGTCTTCTCGGAGAAAAATGAGGAGCAGTAGCAGGAAAGGCATCCCGGAAAGAAGAATGGATTAATCTGAGAAGAAGCGCATAGAGGAATGAAAGCTTATTTGCAGGAGAAGAAACAAAGCAGAAAGAGGGAGTATTTTCAGAAGAAATACACAGCGGAGGAAAAGCTTATTTTCTGGAGAAGGCACAAAGGAAGGGCCATTTTCAGAAGAGGGAAGCAGCATTTAGTAAGAAATGCAATTTGTGAGGGAGCGGAATCATGAAAAAAGAATGGAAAAGATGCGTGGCGGCGGGCCTGACTGCGGCCTTTGCACTGTCTGCTGCAGGTTGTGGAGGAAGCTCGTCGGAGAGCGGCAGCCAGGGTTTGGCTGACGGAGCCGGCACTGTCAACAGGGAATATGTATTCGCGGAGTCTACTCTGGGCGATCTGAACGATTTTATCGGGGAGAGCGGGTATATCAACAGTATCAGGGTTTATGACGATATCATTTATCTGGTGTCCGAGCATAATTATGACAATGGCTATTCCAATCATTTTTCTTCCTGGGATATGGAGGGCAATCAGCTTTCGGATGTAGAGGTTTACAGCTATACCTGGGAGACCTATTATGATGTGGAAGAGGTGACCGGGGAGGAGGCTTCTGCGGAAGCGGGAACCGGGACGGAGGAGACCCAGACGGCGGAAGCGGGAACCGGGACAGAGGAGGTTCAGGCCGCGGAAACGGGAGCCACTGAGGCCGGTGCCGCATCGAACGAAGCGGATGTGGCCGGGGAGGATCAGGACGGAGACGATACTTCTGATCTGAACGAGGAAAATTACATTTATACTTACTGGATTTCCCCGGACGGCTGCCTTTATTATCTGGGGGAGAATTCCCGCTACAGCGATGACTGGAGCTACTACGAGTCCTCCAGCTATCTTGGCGGCATGTTAAGCGATGGTACGGAATGCTTTCACGTGACCACCTCGGACTGGGGCGAGGAATATGAGTACATGTATTTCTATGACATGGATTTCTCCCAGGAGGGGAAGCTTGTGCTGTGGAATTCCTCACAGATTTTCACGCTGGATACCCAGGGGGAGCTGCTTTCCGTGACGGATGTGGATTCTTCCATAGATATCTACAGACCTTCCTTTTATTATGGGGGAATGCCCGTATTCCAGAGGTGGAATGAGGATTACACCTCAAGCTACTATGTGCAGATGGATCTGGCCACTGGACAGGCGGGAGAAGAGGTGGAGGTCATGGACACCATCAGCAATTACAGCATGTTTGACGGCGGCAACAGCGGATATGACCTGATTCTCTCAGGCTCCGGGGGCTTGTACGGCTATCATTTCGGGGATGAGGAAGCTGCAAAGATCATGGATTTTATTTCCAGTGATCTTCCCACCACATCCTTAAGCAACGTGATTTTTATTTCGGAGGATATGCTGCTGGCCACCTATTATGATGTGACCAATTATGACCAGCATTTTTCTCTTTTCACTCATGTGAACCCGGAGGATGTGCCGGACAGGACTCAGATGGTTCTGGCTATGTATTATCAGGACACGGATGTGCTGGAGAAGGTGATTGCGTTTAATAAGAGCAGCGAGGAACATCAGATCGTTGTGAACTATTATTCCGGCTACGCCACCAATGAGGATTATCTGGCCGGAGCCACAAAGCTGAATAATGAGATTGTGGCAGGGGATATTCCGGATATGATCTATGACGACGGTTCCGGTTATTTTGACTTTGAATCCTATGCTGATCTGGGAATTCTGGTGGACTTTTATGAACTCATTGAGGAGGATCCGGAGCTGGATGCGGCCAATTACTGCGAGAACGTGTTCCGAGCCTTTGAGTATGAAGGCGGTCTCTATCAGCTGGTCACCAGCTTCCGTATTAATACCATGCTTGGCAAGGCCAGTATTTTCGGGGAGGAGGACCTGACCTGGGAAAGACTGTCGGAAATCCTGAATGAGTATCCGGAAGCGTCTGTTTTCCGGGATACCTTCACCAGAAGAATGGTGCTCAATTACGCCATGATTTATGGCTATGATGAGTTTGTGGATGAGAAAAACGGGACCTGTGATTTCACCGGGGAGGAGTTCAAAAGTCTGCTGGCGTTTGTGGCCCGGTATCCGGAGGAGATTGATTACGAGGCCCTTTATTCCTCCGATGATAACTGGGAAAATTATGATCAGCAGTATATTATGAACAGAGTGCTGCTGTATTCCGGCACCATGTATAATCTGTCATACTGGAGGGACTATTATTACTATGAGTTTATGGAGGATGTGGTGGCCACAGGCTTCCCCAACAATAACGGAGTCAAAGGTGTGATTTATCCTGTCAGCTGCTTTGGCATATCCTCAAAGTCCGCCAGTCAGGACGGCGCCTGGGAGTTTGTCAGAAGCTTCATTACCGAGGAAGCCCAGACGCCTGAGGAAGGAGAATATTATTACGGCGTTCCGATTTTGAAGACTTCCGTGGAGCAGCAGGTCATGACCATGACGGAGCGGCCTTATTATCTGGATGATAATGGGGAGAAGGTCTTTTACGATTACACGGTCTGGGTCGGCGATGAGGAGGTTGTGGTGGATCCGGCCACCGAGGAGGAGGCCGCCTACTGGCTGGATTTTATTTACAGTGTGGATCATAAGGCGGGCAGCGCTGAGGATGATATTTTCAATATCATCTTTGAGGAGGCGGAGGCCTACTTTAACGGCCAGAAGACAGTGGATGAGGTCTGCGAGATCATCCAGTCCAGGATGAGCATTTACATCAGTGAGAGCCAGTAAGGAGCAGCCGCAAATAATATGATACAAGCGTTTTTTGCGAAGCAATCCATGGTATCATACCGTTTTGCCGCTTTAATCATAATATGTACAGTTGGTGCTTCACGATGATCCGGCACAATCCATACATATTATTCGGTGTCAGTCTCTAAGCGACATAAAGATGGTTGTCATATGACAAAACAGGGGTTTCCGTCTGTGCAAATTGATTTCGCGCAGATGGGAATCTTTTTGTGTGAGAGAAATGAATTATTGTCTTGCTGTATCGGCCCATGCTGTGATATTCTTTGATGGAATGACAACGATGCAATACGAGGAGAAGAAAGATGAACAGTGAAAAGAATATTTTCCCGGAAATCACAGAGGAAAAATTTCACGAGGCCTTTGACCGGATTCATGTGGGAACGGAGGAGGGGAGAAATTATTTTATTCCCTTTGCGCCCGGCGAGGATGCTTTTGGGAAAAGAGAAACCTCTTCCCGGTTTCAGCTGCTGAGCGGAACCTGGGATTTTTGTTATCTGAAAAGCTATCAGGAGCTTTGTGATCTGACGGAGGAGGCTCTGTGGGAAAAGAGCGGACAGATCAGGGTGCCCGGCTGCTGGCAGATGCAGGGCTATGACAGTCCGCAGTATGTGAATTCCCGCTATCCCATCGCTTTCGATCCGCCCTTTGTGCCGGATGATACGCCGGTGGGGGTTTACCGCAGAAGCTTTTCTCTCAGAATGGAGGAGGGCAGGGATTATTATCTTGGCCTGGAGGGCGTGGACAGCTGCTTTTACCTGTATGTAAACGGGCAGTTTGTGGGCTACAGCCAGGTCAGCCACAATATGAGTGAGTTTGACCTGACGCCGGTTTTGCAGGACGGGGAGAATACCATTCTCATCGCGGTTTTAAAATGGTGCAGCGGCACCTATCTGGAGTGTCAGGATAAGTGGCGGCTGTCGGGGATTTTCAGGGATGTGTATCTGCTGGAGAGGCCCAGGGAGAGTGTGAATTCATATCATGTACATACGGAATTGAATGCAGCCTTTACACCGGCGAAGGTGCTGATAGAGCTGAAGGGAACACCGGGACTGAGAGGGGAGATTGTCTGGGGCGGGAGTGCCGAAGCTGTGAACACTGAGGTTACGGGTCCTGAAGTCAGAAATGCCGGGGCTATAAGTTCTGAGATCGTGAACTCTGGAGGTATGGGTTCTGAAGTCAAAAACGCCGGGGCCATAAGCTCTGAAGCCGTGAGTTCCGGGGTTATCGATCCTGAAGTCACAGATCCTGAGACAGGACATTTTCATTTTGCGCTTGATAAGGATGGAGCCGGAGAAATTATAATTTCCCTGGACAGCCCGGACCTGTGGAGCGCGGAGCACCCGAACCTGTATGGCTTAAGGATCAGTACGCCCTGGGAAATCATCGGAGAGAGGGTCGGCATCCGAAGCGTCTGTGTGCGGAAAAACCGTTTCCTGGTCAACGGAAAGGCAGTGCGCTTCAAGGGCGTCAACCGCCATGATTTCAGCGCGGAGAACGGAGCCGCTGTGACCAGAGAGGAAATGTGGAACGACCTGTGTCTGATGAAACAGCTGAATATCAACGCGGTCAGAACCTCCCACTATCCCAACGCCCCGGAGTTTGCGCAGATGTGCGATCAGACGGGAATTTATCTGCTGGAGGAGGCGGACATCGAGACTCACGGAAGCGCCAGCGCCAGCCTTTGCTATCTGGAGCCGGAGGGGCTGAAAATGGGAAAGCAGGGCATGGGAATGGTGGTGTCCATGCCGGAATTCAAGGAGCAGCTCAAGGACCGGGTGAGAGGGATGATCCTGAGGGATTTTAACCGTCCCAGCGTTTTGATCTGGTCTCTGGGCAATGAATCCGGTTACAGCAAATATGTGAAGGAAGCCGGGGAAGAGGCCATGAGCCTGGATCCGGACAGACCTCTTCACTATGAGAGCGTTCGGTGGAGGTATGACAGGCCGGAGGTGGAGGATATTTTCACCATGGTCTCCAGAATGTATCCGCCGCTGGAATGGATGAAGGATTACGCGGGTTCTGAGGGCCTGAAGCGTCCCATGGTTTTGTGCGAATATTCTCACGCCATGGGCAATGGCCCCGGGGATCTGGAGGATTATTGGCAGATCATCTACAGCAATGACTGTTTTATGGGAGGCTTTGTCTGGGAATGGGCGGATCATGGCATCCGCACCGGAGAGACGGAGGTTCACGGCCCGGCCTATGCCTATGGCGGCGATTTCGGGGAGGATGTCCACGATGGCAATTTCTGCATCGACGCCATGGTGGGGCCGAAGAGAGAGGTCAGTTCCTCTTCCCTGGAGGTCAGGAACGTGTACCGGCCTGTCCGTGTCCGGATGATTGATCCTTCACAGGGAGTTTTTGAATTTTACAATACCATGGACTTTACGGAAATGTCTGAGTGGCTGCGCTGCTGCTACACCGTGGAGGAGTTTGGCAGGCCGGTGGCTCAGGGGGAGGTGGATCTGACCCTTCTGCCGGGGAAGAAAAAGCTGGTGACCATCCCTAAGCTGGCTGCTATGGACGGACAGAGCCTGTATGTGAAATTTGATTTTATTTATAAAAAGGACGCAAACGGGCATAAAGCCGGGGAGAATGCGGGGTTTGAGCAGATCATCCTGAAAAAGACGGCGATGTACGGGGAGCAGTCCGGCCTGGCAAAAGCGGAGGTGTGCGGAGAGCAGTCTGGTCTGGAAAAGACGGCGATGTACGGGGAGTGCACCGCATGGACCGACCTGTCTGCGGACTCTGGTGCCGTGACACAGAAAGCAGACGCCGGAACAGAAAGCTTTGGGAATGCTTCCGGGGCGGAGAGGCTTGGAATTGTGGCCGAAGCAGGAAATCTGCCGCGTTCAGCCGAAAGACCAATGCCCTTAAAAGTAACAGAGAGCACAAGGCAAATCCAGGTGGAGGGAGAGGATTTCAGTTATGTGATTTCCCGCCGCAGCGGTCTGCCGGAAAGCATTCGTCAGTCCGGCAGGGAGCTGCTGATGGCTCCGATGAATTACGAGAACTTCCGGGCTCCTACGGATAATGATAAAAGACGGGTAGATCGCGGGAAAAGGTTTTACCTGGACAAGCTGACGCCCAAACATTATGACACGGCAATCGCCCAAAAGGAGGATGGAAAAGTCTGTGTGGAGACCTCTTTGGCATTGGGCTATGCGGTTCTGCCGCAGATTTTCCGACTGAAAACCACTGTCACGGTGGAGCCGGAGGGCCGGTTTTCCATTCAGGTAAAGGTCCATGTGGCGGAGCTTCGCTGCGCCCTGCCCCGGTTTGGGTTGCATTTGAGTCTGCCGGGAGAATTTACGCAGGCTTCTTATTACGGATATGGGCCCGGTGAGAGCTATATTGATAAGAGGCAGGCCTGCTATAAGTCGCTGTTTTCTGCGGGGGTGGCAGATTTATTTACGGATTATATTGTGCCTCAGGAGAGCGGCTCCAGGTATGACTGCGAGTATGTGGAGCTGTCTGACCGCGAGAATATGGCTTTGGCTGATGGAATGGACAGGTTTAAGACCGTAGATGGATATGAGTCTGCAAACAGGTATGAGACTGCAGACGGGCATGAGAGGACAGGCTCGCTTGAAATCACAGGCAGCCCCGCCTTTTCCTTCCAGGCTCTTTTGCATACGACGGAGGAGCTGGCCAGGTGCACTCACCGGGAGCAGCTGGTGAAATCAGGCAACACGGAGCTTTATCTGGACTATCGGCAAAACGGCATCGGCTCGGAGAGCTGCGGTCCGCAGATGCAGGCTCAGTATGAGTTCAGTGAGCGGGAATTTGAGGCGGAGTGGAGCCTCACCTATAAAAAGCCGGGGAGAGCATGATAAAATCAGACAGGCTTTTGCCAGAGCAGCAGACAATTTCCCTGACTGGAAGCGAAAGCGGGAGAAAATGGGAATCTGATCTGAGTGACTGGGAGAAACTGAAAAGATCATGAAGGCTGATCCGGGCCCGAAGAGAAGCTGAAGGATCGAGAAGGCAAATTTGGGTGACAAGGAGGAACGGAAAAGATCATGAAGGAAATGATGCAGGTCAGTGTGGGCAAAGTAACACTGAAATTTGATCAGGAGACTCTGCTTTACATTATAGAGGCAGCGGGACATGTCTGGCGGCAGGCTTCCTCCTTTTGTCCTCATTTTTGCTTAAAAGATGGCGGCGAGCTTGTGTTTTGGAGCGCTGACGTCGTCAGGCATGAATATCACAAAAGCGGCGTGGGGGAGGGGATTCTTTCTCATTATGAGTGGTGCACCGGTCATTTCCCTGCAAATGATGGAGAGGGCGGTGCTGCAGACGGTGGGAATGCTGCTGCTCATGCCGTTAGTCAGCCGACATGTGTAAGCGACGCTGAGGACAGTGAGAATGCTGACTGTGAGGGATGCATCTCTTTGCCTCGGGAGCGGAATTTTTCTGTGGAAACCCTGGTCTGGATAGAGTATGCCACAGAGGCCGTTCATTTTGAACTGATTCCCGGGGAGGGAGAGCTTTCCTTCACATGGGTGTACTGGCCGGGATATTTTTCCTTTGAAAAAAATCAGCCGGACGCTTATACGGTGATGCCGGTGCTGCAGGGTCTTCTGATCCCCAACACCTGGGAAAATGAGGTGAGAAAGCTGCCCTTTGACGGACAGTTTTGCTCCGCCGGGGCCTATATGCCCTGGTTTGGGCAGGTGGAGGAAGGGAAGGGCTATATCGCCATCTGCGAGACTCCCTGGGACGCGGGATATTCCGTGGATCATCCGGCGGGAGGCCCCTATACCCATGTGGGCGCTTATTTTCTGCCAAGTCTGGGGGAGGTTTCCTATCGGCGAAGCCTGCGGTATGTTTTCCTGGAAAGCTGCGATTACAATGACCTGTGCAAGGTTTACCGCAGCTATGCCGTGGAGACGGGGCTTTTGACCACGCTGAGGGAGAAGGCGGCCCGCAATCCGCTGGTGGACGAGCCGATCGGTTCTGTGGTTGTTCACAAGGGCATCAAGAAGCACGTTTCTCCGGATTCTGCTTTTTATGACAGAGAGCATCCGGAAAACAATGACCTTGTCATTCCTTTCCATGCCCGTACCCGGGAGATTCTGCGCTACCATCAAAAGGGCGTCAGAAAGCTCTATCTCCATCTGGACGGCGGGGGCGCGCCGGGCTATGACAATCAGCACCCGGATTATCTGCCGGCCTGTCCCGAGGCCGGAGGCTGGGAGGGCTTCAAAGAGCTGTCCGATACCTTAAACGACTGCGGCTATCTGTTCGGCCTTCACGATCAGTACCGGGATTACTATACGGACGCGGCCACCTATGACCGGGAATATGCCCTTCACGGGGCGGACGGCTCTGTTTTTGAAATGTGCCGCTGGGCCGGGGGCAGGCAGAATTATCTCTGCGCCACTCAGGCACCTTACTATGTGAAGCGCAATTTTGAGGAGGTGCTGCGTCATGGCATCCGTTTGCAGGCCTCCTATCTGGATGTGTTCACCTGCAACGAACCGGACGAGTGCGCCCACCCGCGCCACAGAATGACCCGGAAGGAGTGTCTGGAGTACCGCAACGCCTGTTTTTCTTATCTTTGGTCGAAGGGAATCCTTCCCAGCAGCGAGGAGTGCGCGGACTGGGCCATGAGGGAGCTGGTATTCTGCCATTACGGCCCCTATGATTTTATGCTGCAAAAGCCGGGTTCTCCCAGGCGGGGTGTGCCGGTGCCGTTATTTAATCTGGTATATCATGACTGCATGATTTTGCCCTGGTTTATGGACAGGCAGCCGGAGGGGGAGGATTACATGCTCTATGCCCTGCTCAACGGCGGCGCGGCTTATCTGGACCGGGATGGGGCCTATCCTGACACCGACGGCGCCTTCGACAGCGAGGCGGAGAGAAAGCTTTCCGAGGAGATTGAGAGATGCGCGGTGGTGAGCGGCCTGCAGGAGCGGGTGGCTAAATGCGAGATGGTGCGGCATGAGTTTCTGGATGGACGATGTGACAGACAGCGGACGCGATTCTCGGACGGGACCACTGTGACGGTTGATTTCAGGACAGGGGAATACGAAATCGGGTGAGAAAAGGCTGCTGCAGGTGACGAATTTTTTCAAAAAAGGCTGTTGCCGCAGGCAATGAGTTATTCACCTGCGGCAGCAGCTTTATTTCTATACAGGAATTTCAGTTTTTACATCCTTATGAGGCTGGTGCCGGGTTTTGCGTCGGTTAATGGTTTTTAAACCATTCCTCGGCAACGTTCTTAATGACCTGATGACGGCTTTTCTGCCCGGACGTATTTGCCAGCACTTTATCCATGATTCTGGTTAGCTGATCTTCACTTTTAATCTGAACCAGGGTATTATGCTCATCCAGCATATATAAGCCTTCTGGAAGCTCATTCAGTGAACTCAGACGGTAAGCGTCTCCTGTGGCTGCGTCGGTGAATGCGGCCCGGTGTGCAGTCATTTCCTGATCGGTTTCCTGCTGGGTGGTTTCCTGCTGGCCGACTTCTTGGGGATTGACCCTTTGCTGGCTGGATTTCTGCCGGTCCTGCACGCCCAGCCCCACGGAATGGGGATAAGGGGTAAGGATGACCCGTTTGGTATTGGCGACCTCCTGAGGTGTGAAGAAATGACTGTGATCGGAATGAATGGAATATACCACCGTTGTCTCGGCGGAATCCCCCAGAGGACTCATTTCGGCTTTTCCATCTCTGATATTATTATCACCTGTCATATCCACTTTCTTATGGGTGCCTGTTTCGGAGCCAAATCCGGGAACAGGGTCAAACTGGGTGACATCAAACTTGACAAAATCCTGAAGCAGCGGAATATTGTCCTGCGCCCACTTTTTGATCATCATGGCACCTTCCATACACGCCACTCCGCCCCGGCTGTGACCGCGGATGCGCAGCCAGATGACATGAGGATTGTTGATCCATGCAGGGGACATCATCGTGTGCTGAATATAATCTACACCCATCTGCATAATATATTCCCTGAGGTTTTCAATGCTGTAGTCTCCGCTGTTGCTCATGCCTCCCAGCCCCAGCGGCCCCGCCATGGTAATACGGGTTTTGTCATTTTTATTCAGGGATACGGCTTTCCGGATGTGTTTTCTTTTTTTGCCGGATACCCTTTGGGCTTTACCATATCTTCTGGCGATATTCTCATTGTGAGTATACTCTATCTGGCCGGGGGCAGCAGCCTGCCTCAGCAAGTCCTGCTTATCCTGAGCACTCGTTATTGCGCTGTTCAGAACCTCTTTTTTTAATTTTTTAGCACTCTTTACCCCGGGCATCCATCCAAAAATTTTGTTATACCAGTGTACGTTCGTGTTTACCAGATAATCTTCTACATCGCGCTTTCCCTTTACGCCATGATGCTCGCTGCGAAATTGCTTAAAGCTCGATCCTGCTATGTCGAGTTCAAGAATATCATTCCCTTCTGCAGCAAGCCTCGTTCCTCTGGAATGATGCAGTTTTGTTTTTCGCATGTCGATCTGCTCTTCACTACGGAGTGCATCAATGGCTTGATATGCCTCCTCGCCCATCACCTGCATCACCGCGTCCCGAACGCTCTTAATATGAAACTTCTGCATGTGTGCGTTGCGGGTATCCTGGCTTAAATACTGATCCGTCATTTGAGGATGCACATAATATTTGCTGGCGTTAGCAGTCTCCTGTACCTGTCCTGTCAGCTGGCTTCTCTGCTGCCTTCTTGTCTCCAGATTCTGTCCATTACACATAAATTATTCCTCCCCCCCCCTTCTTCCTCTTCTGCCTCAGTGTCCTCTCCGCTATAGTAGCAGCATCTTCTCACTAAAAGAGGCTCCGCGTCCGGAAAGATCCCGCCGACCAGGGCTGCGGTCGCTTCGGAGCGGCAGACCACCCGCACATTTGTATCGGCTGTATAAATTTTCTTTGCGGCCCGGAGCGCATAACGGATGAGGTCTATCAGAAGTGCCGGACGATTGCTTAAGGAGCGCAGCAGCACGACCTCCAGCGTGTCATTGCCCACATACTGTACCAGAAGGGCGCTCTCTATTTTGCTCCTGTTCTTTTCTGTGTACACGCAGCTTACAGAGGTTTCATACTCCTGCGTTAAGAGGGGGAGATCCTGCCAGACGCCGGGAAGCTCCAGCGCCGATTTCAGAAAACGGCTGAAATCGTCCTGAGAAACATCCTTAAGAGGAGTCGGAACTGCCGCAGGCTCTTTCTGAAATTCCTTCTTCCGGAATAGATCCCCCAGTTCTACAGTCAGGTCATACTTGTCAATCAAACCTATGCGGAACCCCCAGGCTTCCAGATATGCGCAGAGCAGATTGTATTCCTCTGGCATCGGGACGTCGCATACCGCATACTCTACGCCGCTCTCATCCATCACGTCAAAAAATTGCTCCATCAGCCCGTCAGCCAGGTTTCGTCTGCGGTATTCCGGTGAGATAAAAAACCACAGAATTCTTGCCGTGATCATTTCTTCCCCTTCATCAGTGGTTCCCTCGTCTACGCTGAAGACGAGCGTTCCAGCCGGGATCTTTTCTTCGCCTTCCTCCCAGATCGCTCCAAGGGCGAATACGGAAGGATACCGCAGCGAAAGAAACTGCTCTTCGGGCATGAGCCTTTCAAAAGCCGATTGATTGGCTTCATTGACGCCTGTGATAATCATATGAACATTTCCTCCTGGTTCTTTGCAGATTTTGTGTGCCGTGTCTGTCTTTTGGCTTTATTGTACTAATTCGCTGGCGCGATGGCAAGACCCGGGTGGAAATTTTTTGATCTTTGACTCTGTCATATTTTGCCGCGATGCTTTTGAGCACC
>JAJPYH010000298.1 GCA_021205045.1 Lachnospiraceae bacterium
GTATAGCACAAAAGCCATTATTTGGCCAGTTATTTATTTTATGTTATACTAGTGAGGCGGAGCCTTTGGCGAACACCGGGCTTAGTGAGAAAGTCTATCGAAGCTCTCAGGGATGCCTGAACACTTGGCGAGGTTCTTTCGAGCCTTAGTGTGAAGGTATGCCTTTGGCAGGTCTTTCACGAGCTTAGAGCTTCGATGGGCGGGCCGTGGCACAGGACGGGCTTTGCCCTGTGCGCAAAAATGAATTTTCGGTATCATGAGGAGGATATTGATTATGAAAAACTGTTATCGTGACCTGACGCTGAAGGAAATGACAGAAAGCCGCATCGGAGAAAATCTCCGGGTGGCCGGCTGGGTGGAAAATATCCGCGACCACGGCGGCGTCTCTTTTGTAGACCTGCGGGATATGTACGGCGTGCTTCAGATTGTCATGCGGGACACCTCCCTTCTGCACGGACTGAGTAAGGAGATGTGTATTTCCGTGGAGGGTGTTGTGGAGAAGAGAGATGAGGACACCTACAATCCCCGCATTCCCACCGGCACCATTGAGCTGGAAGCCCATAGCGTGGAGGTGCTGGGCCGGGTCTACCGTCCCCTTCCGTTTGAGATCATGACCTCCAAAGAGACCAGAGAGGATCTGCGCCTGATGTACCGCTATCTGGACTTAAGAAACGCCAAGGTCAGGGACAATATTATTTTCCGCTCCCAGGTCATCGCTTTTTTGCGGCAGAAAATGACGGATCTGGGCTTTCTGGAGATTCAGACGCCGATTTTGTGCGTCTCCAGCCCTGAGGGAGCCAGAGATTTCATCGTGCCCTCCCACAAATATAAGGGAAAGTTCTATGCCCTGCCCCAGGCGCCTCAGCAGTACAAGCAGCTGCTGATGGCCTCCGGCTTTGACAGGTATTTTCAGATTGCCCCCTGTTTTCGGGATGAGGACGCCAGGGCGGACCGTTCCCCGGGAGAATTTTATCAGCTGGACTTTGAGATGAGCTTCGCTACTCAGGAAGATGTGTTTGCGGTGGGCGAGGAAGTGCTCTCCGCCACCTTTGAAAAATTCGCGCCCGAGGGCTATGAGATTACCCCCGCGCCTTACCCGATTATCAGCTACAGGCAGGCCATGCTGGAATTCGGCACGGACAAGCCGGATCTGAGGAATCCGCTGCGCATCCTGGATCTGACGGACTTTTTCCAGAAATGTACCTTCCGGGCCTTTTTGAAAAAAACAGTCCGCTCCATCACGGTTCACTCGGAAATGAGCAAGGGCTTCCACGAAAAGCTTTTACAGTTTGCGGTATCCTTAGGAATGGGCGGCCTGGGCTATCTGGAGGTGATGGAGGACGGCTCCTACAAGGGCCCCATCGACAAATTTATTCCGGGAGAGCTGAAGGAAGAGCTGAGATCGTTAGCAGGACTGACGCCCGGCGACACCATCTTTTTCATCGCGGACAGAGAGGATATGGCCAACTATTACGCGGGCAAAATCCGCAATGAGCTGGGCGACAAGCTGGGACTGACGGAGAAAAAAGCCTTCCGCTTCTGCTACATCAACGACTTCCCCATGTATGAGCTGGATCCGGAAACCAGAAAGATCGGCTTCACCCACAACCCCTTCTCCATGCCCCAGGGCGGACTGGAAGCATTGCAGACAAAGAACCCGCTGGAGGTGCTGGCCTATCAGTACGATATCGTGTGCAACGGCGTGGAGCTGTCCAGCGGCGCGGTGCGCAATCACGACATGAAGATCATGGAGAAAGCTTTTGAGATCGCGGGCTACGATAAGGAAACCCTGAAGACCAAATTCGGGGCCCTCTATGAGGCCTTCCAGTTCGGCGCGCCGCCCCACGCGGGCATGGCGCCGGGCATCGACCGGATGCTGATGCTGTTGAAGGAGGAGAGCAATATCCGTGAGGTCATCGCCTTCCCGCTCAACAGCTCCGCCCAGGACCTGATGTGCTCCGCTCCCGGCGAGGTGACAGAGCAGCAGCTGCGGGAAGTGCACATTAAGGTGAGGGATTAAAACTGCGATAAAGCGATGAATTGCAAAGTAAGCAGGAGCTATTCCTCTATAAAAAGCTAAAGCGAAGATTAACGATGAGTTTTTGGCAGCATGCATTCATACTGAGCTGTGCTTTGTATAAAGGAACAGCTCCGGAAATTGTGGTGTTTTTAGTTGAAGGCAGGGAGACGATATGGCAAATATAATTTCGGATGAGACAATTGAGTATGTCAGCATTCTGGCAAAGCTGGACCTTTCTGAGGAGCAGAAGGAGGCGGCCAAAAGAGACATGGGCCGGATGCTGGATTATATTGACAAGCTGAATGAGTTGGATACAGAGGGCGTGGAGCCCATGTCCCATGTGTTCCCGGTGCAGAATGTGTTCCGGGAGGATGTGGTGACCAACGGGGACGACAGCGAGAGACTTCTGTCCAACGCACCGGAGGAACAGGACAATATGTTTGTAGTGCCGAGGACGTTTGAATAGGGGAAATGCAAAGGGCCGCGGAAAATATATAAACTATTTCGCTCGGTTTTGCAATGACCAGCATTCTTTCGCAACAATTCAGCAGAGCGGTATCAATAACAGTGAGGAAACGAGAATGGATTTATTATCAATGACAGCGGTGGAATTATCCCAGGCAATCCGGGAGGGCCGTACAACTGCCCCCGAAGCGCTGGCAGCAGTCTTTGCACAGATCGAGGCAAAGGAGGAGACGCTCCACTGCTATATCACCATCGAGAAAGAAAAAGCCATGCAAAGGGCACAGGAAGTACAGGCGAAAATCGAGGCCGGAGAGCTGATCGGGCCGCTGGCGGGAGTGCCGGTGGCGATCAAGGACAACCTCTGTACTGAGGGAACTCTAACTACCTGCGGTTCCAGAATTCTGGAAAATTTTGTGCCCACCTTTTCCGCGGAGGCCGTGGAACTGTTAAAGAACGCGGGAGCGGTGATTATCGGCAAGACCAACATGGACGAATTTGCCATGGGGTCCACCACGGAGACCTCTTATTTTGGCGTGACCAGAAATCCGGCGGATCCTGCCAGGGTGCCCGGGGGCTCTTCCGGCGGCTCCGCCGCTGCCGTGGCCGCAGGCGAATGCTTTTTTGCCCTGGGCTCTGATACCGGAGGCAGCATTCGTCAGCCCGCGGGATACTGCGGTGTGGTGGGTATGAAGCCCACCTACGGCACCGTCTCCCGTTATGGGCTTGTGGCATACGGTTCCTCTCTGGATCAGATCGGGCCATTGACGAAGGATGTGGCGGACTGCGCCGCGGTGCTGTCTGTGATCGCTTCCCATGATGAGAAGGATTCCACCTCCATGAAGCGGGAGGATACGGATTTTACCTCCGCCCTTGTGCGGGACGTGAAAGGGCTGAAAATCGGCATTCCCAGGGATTATTTCTCTGAAGGGCTGGATTCGCAGGTAAAGGAGGCAGTCCTGAAAGCCGCGAAGGTACTGGAAGCAAACGGAGCCGTTCTGGAAGAATTTGATCTGAGTCTGGTGGATTACGCCATTCCCACCTATTACACCATCGCTGCGGCGGAGGCCAGCTCCAATCTGGAACGCTTTGACGGTATCAAATACGGTTACCGGGCTGACGCGGAGGGGCTCCATCAGATGTACAAAAAGACCCGCTCCCAGGGCTTCGGCGAGGAGGTCAAGCGCCGCATCATGCTGGGCAGCTTCGTACTCAGCAGCGGCTACTATGACGCCTATTATCTGAAGGCGCTGAAGGTCAAGGCCATGATCAAAAAAGCCTTCGATGATGCCTTTGTCCGATACGATCTGATCCTTGGGCCGGTATCCCCCACCACAGCGCCCCGGCTGGGAGAAAGCCTGTCCGATCCTTTGAAAATGTATCTGGGCGATATCTACACCATTTCCGTGAACCTGGCGGGGCTGCCGGCCATCAGCCTGCCCTGCGGCCGGGACGATCAGGGACTGCCCATCGGTTTACAGCTGATCGGCGACTGTTTCTCGGAGAAAACACTGATCCGGGCGGCCTACACCTGTGAGCAGGCGGTGAAAAGCGCGGGAGAGGCTGATGCGGGGCAGAATACTCCCGGGGAATCGGCTGTGAAAGACGGAGAAAATCCTCAGACTGTGAAAGACGAAACAGTGGCAGACAGCAAAACAGGCGTTATGACATCCGCCGGAAAGGAGGCCTGATCATGGCAAAACAATACGAAACCGTAATCGGCCTGGAGGTTCATGTGGAGCTTGCCACAAAGACCAAGATTTTCTGCGGCTGTTCCACTGCCTTCGGCGGCGCCCCCAACACCCATACCTGCCCGGTCTGCACGGGAATGCCGGGAAGTCTTCCGGTGCTCAACCGCAAGGTCCTGGAATATGCCATTGCCGTGGGGCTGGCTACCAACTGCGACATCACAAGATATTGCAAATTTGACCGGAAAAATTATTTTTACCCGGATAATCCCCAGAATTATCAAATTTCCCAGCTTTATCTGCCCATCTGCCGCAACGGCCATGTGGAAATCGAGGGAAAGGACGGCAAAAAGAACGTGGGTATCCACGAGATTCATATGGAGGAGGATGCGGGAAAGCTGATTCATGACGACTGGGCGGACCGGACCTTAGTGGATTATAACCGCTCCGGCGTGCCATTGATTGAGATTGTGTCCGAGCCGGATATGCGCTCCGCCGAAGAGGTCATCGCCTATCTGGAAAAGCTGCGGATGCTCATCCAGTATCTGGGAGTCAGTGACTGCAAGCTCCAGGAGGGCAGCATGCGGGCGGACGTGAATCTGTCCGTGAGAGAGGCGGGTGCTTCTGAGTACGGCACCCGCACGGAGATGAAAAACTTAAATTCCTTCCGCGCCATCTCCCATGCCATCGCGGGAGAGAGGGAGCGTCAGATCGATCTGCTGGAATCTGGCAGAAAAGTAGTCCAGGAGACCAGGCGCTGGGACGACAATAAGGAAGTCTCCTATCCCATGCGAAGCAAGGAGGATGCTCAGGATTACCGTTATTTCCCGGATCCGGATCTGACTCCGGTGCGGGTGGATGATGCCTTTTTACAGGAAATCAGAGACAGACAGCCGGAATTTCGGGAGGAGAAGATGGCCCGCTACGCCGAAGAGTTTGGTCTGCCGGCCTATGATATTGAAATCCTGACCGGCGAGAAGGCTCTGGCGGATCTCTTTGAGCAGACCACGGCCATCTGCGGAAAGCCCAAACAGGTGTCCAACTGGCTCATGGGCGAGACCCTGCGTCTGTGCCGTGAGAAAAATGTGGATGCTTCCGACCTGTGCTTTGGCCCTGAAAACCTGGCAAAGCTCATTGATCTTGTGGAGCAGAAAGCCATCAACGGTTCTGTGGCCAAGGAAGTCTTTGAAGTGATGTTTGAGGAAAATATCGACCCGGTAAGCTATGTGGAAGAGAAGGGTCTGAAAACCGTGGGAGATGAGGGACTTTTAAGAAAGACAGTGGAGGAAGTGCTGCAGAATAATCCTCAGTCTGTGTCCGACTATAAGGGAGGCAAACAGAAAGCCCTGGGCTTCCTGGTGGGCCAGACCATGAAGGCCATGAAGGGCAAGGCTGACCCGGCGATGGTGAATCAATTATTGAAGGAATTTCTGGGGTGATTGCGCATGTGAGACGTCTGAAGGGCTTTTCGCACACCTGCGGGGATCTGTAAAGGAGAGGAAGGCGGTTGTGCTGTAAGCTCTTAAAAATATGACGGAATAAGATACAGGAAAGGCATAAACTGTTCCACACGGCGTGAGCGAAGCAGTTTATGCCTTTTATAGTGAATGTTATAAAGGCGTTCAGGAACTGTAAAGGTTCATTCTGTAAACGTTCCTTACTAAAGTCGTTTCTTATCGGTGTTATGCCGCCTTTTTTCAGATATCTTCCCCGGCTTTATAACGCGCCACTACCCGGTGAATTCTTGCCACCGGATCCAGCAGCTCGCTGATGGAGGAATCGTGATTCAGCGTATCGATCAGGTAGGCGATATACTTGCTCAGGTCTGTGCTCAGATACCATTCCTTCTGCAAAAGCTCCGGCTTCTGATAGATCAGATTGGTGGTCAGCACCCGGGTAATGATCCCGTCCTCATAGGCTTTGTCAAAGGCTTCCAGTCCGTTGGTAAACAGGCCGAAGGTGGCGAAGATAAAGATCCTGCCGGCCTTGCGCGCCTTCAGTGCGGCGGCCACCTCCAGGACAGACTCACCGGAGGAAATCATATCGTCGATGATAATTATATCCTTGCCTTCCACATCAGAGCCCAGAAATTCGTGGGCCAGAATGGGATTGCGGCCGTTCTCCACCCGGGTGTAATCCCGGCGTTTATAAAACATACCCATGTCCAGTCCAAGCACGTTGGCCACATAGATGGCCCGCTTCATGCCCCCCTCATCAGGGGAAATCACCATCATGTGTCCGGCATCAATCTGCAGATCCTTTACATGGCGAAGCAGATTTTTGATAAACTGATAGCTGGCCGGCGCGTTCTCAAAGCCGTTTAACGGAATTGCGTTCTGCACTCTGGGGTCGTGGGCGTCAAAGGTGATGATGTGATCCACACCCATTTTTACCAGCTCCTGCAGGGCAATGGCGCAGTCTAAGGATTCTCTGGCGCTTCTCTTGTGCTGCCTGCTCTCATACAGATAGGGCATAATGACAGTGATGCGCCTGGCCTTCCCTCCCACGGCGGCGATGATACGCTTTAAGTCCTGATAATGATCGTCGGGGGACATATGATTGTCATCCCCGAACAGGGAATAGGTCATGCTGTGATTGGTCACATCCACCATGATGTACAGATCGTAACCGCGCACGGATTCCTGGATGACTCCCTTGCCCTCTCCGGAGCCAAAACGGGGAGTGTTGGCTTTCAGGAGATAGGTCTTGCGCTGGTAACCGGCGAAAGGCAGACTGTCTTTGTGCTCACTTTCCCGCTCCTCCCTCCATTTTACCAGATAGGTGTCCACCTTCTGGCTTAAAGATTCACAGCTTCTCAGCGCAATAATGCCCAGAGTCCCCACGGGTATGGTATTCAGGTTGCGTTCTTCTTCGGCAATGGCCACTGCTTAGACCTCACTTTCATGTTGTATTCGCTGCAAAATCCGGATGTCCGGTCCGGAAAGCCTTAGTATTTTATAATGCTGGACAAGGCGGGAGGCGATCCTGTCGGAATACCGGTCCCGGATCTCTGACAGATTCAGGTTGGTGGAGATGATCGTTGACTTCTGCCTTAAGACTCTTTCATTAATAAAACTGAAAAGCGCGGTAGTAACAAAGCTGTTTGTCATTTCTGCGCCCAGATCGTCAATGATGACCAGGTCATAATTGTACAGATCCCGAAGTCCATTGTAAAGAGAATCATGGTAAAGTATGTCAAAAAGTGCAATTCCGCTGAAATAAATCACAGAATACCCCTGATCGAGCAGCTCTCTGGCAACGCAGCCTGACAGGAAGGATTTGCCGCACCCCACGGTACCGTAAAAAAGCAGGTTGTCCCTTTGTACGTCAAAGTGAGCTGTCATCTCATGGCAGCAGGCAACCGCTTTCTGAAAACGGGTCAGATCCTCCCCTTCATAATAGCGGTAGCTCAGTGTGGAAAAATTCTGCGTTTCCAGAAGCTTCTGAATGCCGGACTGAGCAAAGCGCTCCTCTCTGAGCCTGCGCTCATAGCAGGAGCAGGGCTTCCCGTCCACAAAGCCCTTGTCCTTACAGATGGGACAGCGGTAGATGGGCTCCAGATAGTCCGCCGGATAACCGGCATCGGAAAGAAGCTTCTCCTTCTGACCGCGAAGCTCCCGCATCCGGGCATGGTACTCGGCCTCATCCTTCGGCTGATCGTAAAGATCCTTCAGGGCGTGCTCCATACTCAGCGAGATGATCTGTTCATGGATGGTGCGGCAGGCAGGGAGCTTCTGAAAAACTTCCTCCTGTCTGCGGGCCTGCAGCCTCTCATTTCGCAGGCGCAGATCCTCGTATTCTTTTGCAATTGTCTGTAAGGGTCCCGGTTCTGCAGACAAGGCGGCTGCCTCCTTGTAAGATTGATAATGATGGTGGAAATGGGCGGTCGCCTGCGGCGTGGGCAGCCATTTCCTGCGCAGTCACGTGCGGCACAGGGCGTCAGCCGCTGCGTGAACGGGCACATAACAAATGATGATTGTCAGCTGTTGAGCAGCTGTTCCAGTTTCTCGTAATCCGTGTCGGACTGAGCATGCTGCAAAAAAGGATTATTGGCAGCGTAAGCGGGCTGGGCGGATCTGCGGGGGGCGGAATGACGCTTTTTGGAATAAGCGCTGTCCGCCTTCGCGATATCCTGTATGCTGCGGACTCCGGCCGCAGACCAGGAGTGCAGGATCTTGTCCGCATACTGGAAACGGTTTTTGTCTGTGGCCAGGACTGTCCTGCGGCAGGCTTCCTCGATCACGTCCGTATCCATCATATATTCCTGATACCAGCGCTGAATATAGGCAGTCTCCGCGGGGGTGGGGTCGGTCTTTCTGCCGAGGGCGTTCATCACACTGTAAATCCGCTGATTGTAGGCCTGACCCTGCTCCTTTGCCTCCTGGGGAGTGGTAATGCCCTGAGAGGACCAGGCGATGGCTACGGCCTCCACGTATTTAAAATTCTTTTTATTCTGTGCGGTGCAATACCCCAGTAGATATTCCAGAAGGTCGCTGGAAAAATGAAGATTCTTTGTGATAAAGGACAGAGATTCCAGATCCCGGGCTGTCAGCGGATGCCCCACAAAGGATTCTGAGAGAAACATCATCTCAGAAAACTCTTTGTCTGCGGAAAGCTGCCGGATGTCGTCCCTGGAAAGTCCGGGACGGACGGGCAGAGTCAGCGGCTGTACCCCGGTTTCCTCCGCTTCACAGGAGGGCTGAGGCGCTTCCCTGCGCGCGAGCACAAAGATTCCCCTGTTCTCCCAGAATTTAACGGCCCGTTCAATGTCCTTTTCCGTTTCATTAAAAAAGTCGGCCATCCTGGAAATCTGAAGCAAGTCAGAATCCGCCTGATGGCGCAGAATATACAGGTACACCTTCAACTGAAGCTCATTGGCCTCAGGAACGACCTGGTCGATGACAGTATTGGGAATAACAGTCACCTCGGACTGGGAGGTGAGCTGAACGCATGTATTTTTCATTGGAATGGCCTGCTTTTCTTTAATGAAATATAGTGTAGCACAAGAACCTCCAAATGAAAACAGGATTTTTTTCCAGAAAATGTGGATAAACCTGTGGATTCGACAAAATTCCCCTCTGTGGAATTGTGGACAACCTAAGCCTGAAGAAGCGCTTCGCCCACTTTTACGATGTCTCCCGCGCCCATGGTAATGAGCATATCCTGGTGGATACATTTTTTTGCCAGAAATTTTTCGATGGATTCGAAATCCGGGAGGTAGTAGCATTCTGTGCCCAGCGCGGCGATTTTCTTCTGCAGGTCAGCGGAGCTGACGCCCAGAGTGTCCGTCTCTCTGGCCGGATAGATATCTGACAGCACCACCACGTCCGCCTTTGCCAGGGCATGAGCAAAATCATCCATCAGAGCCTTAGTCCGGGAATAGGTGTGGGGCTGGAAGACGCACCAGAGCCTGTTGTGAGGACAGTCCGCCGCCGCGGTCAGGGTGGAGGTAATCTCTGTGGGATGGTGGGCGTAATCATCGATGACGGTGACCCCATGGAAGGAGCCCTTGTATTCGAAACGGCGCCTGCTTCCCTCAAAGTCCTTAAGAGCGTTCAGAGAAATCTCCCGGTCAATGGCCAGGTGATCCGCCGCCGCCAGGGCCGCCATGGCATTATAAATATTATGTCTGCCGGGAATGTGCAGGGAGATCACAGCTTCTCCCTCCGGCGTCATGATCCTGGCAGCCATGCCCCTCTCTCCCAGAGAAGAGATTTCCAGGGGATAATAATCGTTGGTATCGGCGGTGCCGAAGGTGCGCACCTGACAGGGCAGTCCTTCCGTCAGCTGTTCATACCGTGCAATGTCTCCGTTGATGATCAGCAGACCGTCCGCAGGGACTTTCCGGGCAAAAAGCCGGAAGGAATGGCGGATATCCTCCAGGTCCTTAAAGAAATCCAGATGATCCTCTTCTATATTTAAAATCAGCGCGATCTTCGGATACATGCTCAGAAAGCTGTTGGTGTATTCGCAGGCCTCCGCCACAAAGCATCCGCCCTTTCCGATGCGGATATTGCCTCCGATGGAATTGAGCATTCCGCCTACGGAGACGGTGGGGTCTGCGTCCGCCGCCATCAGGATTTCGGAGATCATGGAGGTGGTGGTGGTCTTGCCGTGGGTGCCGGAGATGGCGATGGGGCAGGAGTAATTTCTCATCAGCTGTCCTAACAGCTCGGCGCGGCTGAGCATGGGAAGCCCGAGACGAAGGGTTTCCACATATTCCGGATTGTCCTTATGGATGGCGCTGGTGAAAACCACACAGTCGATGCCGGGGGTAATATTCTCTGCCTTCTGGCCGATATATATTCTGGCTCCGGCCCGTGACAGGTGCTCTGTCAGCGGGGAGGCTTTCATATCGGAGCCGGAGACCGTAAATCCTCTTTCCAGTAAAATTTCCGCGAGGCCGGACATGCTGATGCCGCCGATCCCGCAGAAATAAATGTGAGAAGGTATATTAAAATCTATCTGATACATATGATGTCCCTCATGAAAATATTTTGCTGCCACCTGCCGCCCTTTTATATATGTAAGAGATTCTGCGCGGAAAGCGGCTGTGAGCATTACCCTTATTATAGCGCCAAACGCCGGAAATTACAATCAGAACGTTAGAGGGAATTCTGACTTTGAAAGGAAGCACTTTAAAAATAAGAAGGGACGGCGCAGCCTCATCATTCAGGAGGCCGGGGCATTCCCGGGCCGCTTTGATAAAGCTGACGGGAAATCCTCCCGGAAGCCGGAAAATGAAACGTAAAAACTGCTAAAATTTTATCGGAGCTAATTGTAAAATAGTGCTAAACACACAAAAAATACACAAAAAAGTTTTAATTCAAAGGTAAATTCTATTCACTTTTTTGAAGGAGTATGATATAATCAACTCACTGAAATCGGGCAAATCCTTCCAGAGACCTTTGGGCGTCACGCATAAAGGTCAATGCCCCCTGTTTCAAGAAAATAGTTGCATGTCACGTCATGATCGTCAGAGTGCCTTTGACGGTTACGGTGTGGCAGGTGACAAAAACGGACTGGATGAGGTGATAACATGGTAAAGAAAGAAATGATTGCGATGCTGTTGGCCGGCGGACAGGGTAGTCGTCTCGGCGTGCTGACAACAAAGGTTGCAAAACCTGCAGTTTCTTTTGGCGGAAAGTACAGGATTATCGACTTCCCCTTAAGCAACTGCATCAATTCCGGCATAGATACGGTCGGCGTTTTGACCCAGTATCAGCCATTACGACTGAACAGTCACATCGGTATCGGCATACCGTGGGACCTGGACAGAAATATCGGCGGAGTCAGCGTACTTCCACCGTATGAGAAAAGTGCGAATACCGAATGGTATACCGGCACTGCCAACGCTATTTTTCAGAATATCGACTACATCGACAGCTTCAACCCCGATTACGTCCTGATCCTTTCAGGCGATCACATCTACAAGATGGACTACGAGGTGATGCTCGACTTCCATAAGGAAAATAACGCGGCGGCGACCATCGCTGTAATGCCTGTTCTGTGGGAAGAGGCCAGCCGCTTCGGTATCATGATCACCGATGAAAACAAACAGATCGTAGACTTTGAGGAGAAACCCAAAAACCCGCGCTCCAATCTGGCATCCATGGGTATTTACATATTTAACTGGAGCGTACTGAAAGCCGCGCTGCTTGCGAATAAGAGCCAGCCGAACCTGGATTTCGGAATGCATGTCATTCCGTATGTGCATGAGAACAAAGAACCGATGTTTGTTTATGAATTCAGAGGATACTGGAAGGATGTAGGAACTCTGAGCTCATACTGGGAAGCAAATATGGAGCTGATTGATCTGGTGCCGGAGTTCAATCTCTATGAGGAATACTGGAAGGTTTATACGGATTCCAAGGTACTCGCCCCGCAGTATATCGGAGAGAAGGGCGTGGCTGAGAAGTCCATCGTAGGCGAGGGCTCTTCCATATACGGAGAGGTTTACAATTCCGTCATCGGTTGCAATGTGACGATCGAGGAAGGGGCTGTTGTCAGGGACTCCATTATCATGAACAACACCACGATCGGCGCGGATACGAAGATCAACAAGTCCGTGATCGCTGAGGATGTGATCATCGGCAGCAACGTAGTGATCGGCGTCGGTGAGGAAGTCCCGAATGAGACACATCCGCATATTTACAATCAGGGTCTTGTGTGCGTCGGCGAGAAATCTGTCATTCCAAATGGTGTTACGATTGGTAAGAACAGTGTAGTTTCTGGGATTACCACTTTAGAAGACTACCCGGACAACACCATGGCTAGCGGGAAATCTCTGATAAAGGTTGGTGAATAGGGCATGAGAGCAATCGGTATAATATTAGCGGGCGGCAGCAGCTACAGAATGAAAGTATTGGCTCAGAACAGGGCGGTCAGCGCCATGCCTGTGGCGGGCAGCTACAGGGCGATTGATTTCGCACTGAGCAACATGAGCAATTCCGGTATCCAGAGCGTGCTTGTGATGACGCAGTACAATGGCCGCAGCCTGAACGAACACTTAAGTTCCTCCAAATGGTGGGATTTCGGGCGCAAGCAGGGCGGACTGAAGGTTTTAACTCCTGTGATCACCGCCGACAATCCAAACTGGTACCGGGGTACAGCGGACGCCATGTATCAGGCCATGTGGGATCTCAAGCAGAGCCACGAGCCTTATGTGATTATCGCTTCCGGCGACTGCGTGTACAAGATGGATTACAATAAGGTTTTAGACTATCACATCAAGAAGAAGGCAGAGATCACCGTCGTCTGCAAGGAGATGCCCGAAGGCACGAACCTTGAGAGATACGGTGTGATCCGGATGGATGATGATCATCGCATTACGGAGTTTGTGGAGAAGCCGGTGGTCCAGAGCGGCAAGCAGATCTCCTGCGGTATCTATGTCCTGCGCAGACGTCTTCTGATTGAGCTTCTGGAGCAGTGCACCGAGGAAGGCAGATATGACTTCGTCCGCGATGTGCTGGTCCGTTACAAAGACACAAAGAAAATTTATGGCTACAAATTCAATGAATACTGGTCCAATATCGCGAGCGTACAAGATTATTATGACACCAATATGGACTTCTTAAAGAAGGATATGCGTGATTACTTCTTTAAGACATATCCGGATATCTACACCAAGGTAGAGGATATGGCCCCTGCAAAATTCAACGCGGGCAGCAAGGTAAAGAACAGTTTGGTCGCCAGCGGATGCATCGTCAACGGCAACGTAGAGAATTCCGTTATTTTCAAAAAAGTGTACGTTGGAAACAATGTTACGATTAAGAATTCTATTATCTTAAACGATGTTTACATCGGAGATAATACTTATATTGAGAATTGTATCGTAGAAAGCCGCGACACAATACGTGCTAATACTACTCTCATCGGTGAACCGGGCGAAATTAAACTTGTAATGAACGATAACGATTCTCATGTATAAGGGAGATTATACAGAGAGGTTATCAGAATGAACATCACAGATGTACGAGTGAGGTTGATCGCGGGCGAGGGCAAGATGAAGGCTGTCGTTTCCATTACGATCGACGGAGTATTTGTAGTACATGGTATTAAGGTGATCGACGGTGATAAGGGGTTATTCATCGCCATGCCCAGCAAAAAAGGTACTGACGGAGAGAATCGGGATATAGCGCATCCGATCAATTCAGAGACGCGCAGACAGCTGCAGGAACTGATACTGGAGGCCTATGAGAAGGAGGTTATTTCCGCCGAAAATACCTGAGAAGAATTTAATTTTAGAGAAGGTAAGAAGAGGGATGTCATTTGCTGTCAAGCATTTTTGAAAATGTCCCGA
>JAJPYH010000208.1 GCA_021205045.1 Lachnospiraceae bacterium
CTGGCTTACTGCTGATCTGATCGAACGACCCTTTTGCTGACTAACACCAATTGAATTTGTCTTCCGATCCAAGAACTGCCGCAAACAATCTGCGAAGGCCGCAGCAGTTCCCGGACTCCAACTATAACTAACTTAATCCAATTCTCAGCGTTTCTCAATTAATTATATATGAAAAAAAGTAAAACTTTCCTAAATATAGAGGTAAAGGAGGTTAAATCGCATCCAGCGCCGCTGCAATGTCCTCAATCAGATCCTCCTTGTCCTCCAGCCCCAGGCTGATCCGGATCAGCTCCGCCGGCACACCCGCCTCGCGCAGCTGCTCCTCATTCATCTGACGATGCGTAGAGGTTGCGGGATTCAGACAACAGGTTCTTGCATCAGCCACATGAGTCTCGATAGCGCCCAGCTTTAAATTCTTCATAAAGACAGAAGCTGCTTCTCCGCCGCCCTTCAGTCCAAAGGACACCACGCCGCAGCCGCCGTTGGGCATATATTTCTGTGCCAGAGCATAGTACTTGTCTGTGGGCAGTCCGGAATAGTTGACATAAGCTACCTTCGGGTGATTATAAAGGAACTCCGCCACTGCCTGTGCGTTCTCCACATGACGAGGCATACGCACATGCAGCGATTCCAGTCCGAGATTCAGATAAAATGCATTCTGAGGGGACTGGATGGAGCCAAAGTCACGCATCAGCTGAGCTGTACATTTGGTAATAAACGCACCGCCCTGTCCGAATTTCTCCGCATAGGTGATGCCGTGATAACTGTCATCCGGCGTGGTAAGCCCAGGATATTTGTCCGCATGAGCCATCCAGTCAAAATGACCGCTGTCGATAATGGCGCCGCCCACGGCAGTTCCATGGCCGTCCATATATTTGGTAGTGGAATGTGTAACGATGTCCGCTCCCCATTCAATGGGCCTGCAGTTCACAGGGGTAGGGAAGGTATTGTCAATGATCAGCGGCACACCATGAGCGTGAGCCACTTTTGCGAAAAGTTCAATATCCAGCACCGTCAGCGCCGGGTTTGCGATGGTCTCGCCGAACATGGCCTTTGTGTTGGGTTGAAAAGCAGCGTTTAATTCCTCCTCTGTGGCATCCGGTGATACAAAGGTAGCGGTAATGCCCATCTTTGCCATAGTAACGCTGATCAGATTAAAAGTGCCGCCATAAATAGTGGAGGAGGACACGATATGGTCTCCGCACTGGCAGATATTAAACAACGCAAAAAAGTTGGCCGCCTGGCCAGAGCTTGTGAGCATCCCGGCAGTTCCGCCCTCCATCTGAGCGATCTTGGCCGCCACCATATCATTGGTGGGATTCTGTAAACGGGTATAAAAATAGCCGCTCGCTTCCAGGTCAAACAGCTTTCCCATGTCCTCGCTGGTGTCGTATTTGAAGGTGGTGGACTGGATGATCGGGATCTGGCGCGGTTCACCGTTCCCTGGCGTATAACCGCCCTGTACACATTTGGTTCCTATTCTGTATTCACTCATGTTGGCATCCTCTCCTGTGAAAGTTTTACTGTAAAAATGTCTCCATCAGCTTTTATTCAGACAGACCTTTATGTCTGAATAAAAACGTACAAACAGCATTTCCGTTTCAAAACAACTGTCCCTAGTGTAGCATTAAATGAAAAACCAGTCAATGATTTGTTGCAAGTGAACATTTTTTGTGAAAACCCTCTTGCATACTCCGCTTTTTTAAGGTATAGTCTTGTTGGAAGTTAGTTATATCTAACTTTTGTAAAATAAAAGAAAGCGAGGTAACCTCTATGAATATTCTGTTAAGTCTCATCTGTTCAGCCTGTATACTCGCCTTCTGCGAGGCAGTCAAGCGTCTATGCTCACATATTCTTCGACGGACAGTCCCGACGTCCGTATAGAAAGGGGCGCGTCCGCTGACAAGGGTCTCCCCATGCAGTAAAGTCCATGCTGCTGCATCTGCCTTTTTAAGGCTCCCCCAGCTTGACTACTACCACATCATCAATTATCGTGACAGATCCATCATCCGGATAGGAGGGCATGGCGTCCAGCACCTCCTGATAATCTGCGATAATATCCGCCCCATCACTTTCCGACAGCTGATTACCCAGATATACGCGGAAGATTGCCTGCCGGATCAGGGGCGAATTGATGGCGTCGGCCACATCGATTGTCCCCCGCATGTTGCTGACCTGACGAACCTCCCAGATATTGCGGTTCACCACATCATCATATACGCCGTAAAACAGCACCTGCTTATCCTCACTGTAGTCCTCCGTACTCTGAATCCGCGTGTTAAGCGTCTCCATGAAGCTGTATATTTCACTGTTTGCCAGCTCCAGATTGAAATAATAGATATTTGCCAGGCGCACATAGAAGAACACCACCAGTACCACCGCCGCCAGATAAGCATACCTGGCCGCTCCCTCCAGCAGCCCTTTCATGCTTTCCTCCGTCACATGATTCATGAAAATAAAGGGAAGCAAAAACACCAGCACCACGGAATAGCACATCATAGTGTTCACACTGGAGGCGTCATTGCTCATGATGTAAATAGAATTCACTGCCAATGGGAAAATCAGGGTAAAAACAGCCATGGCGGCAGTCTTAAAAACATTTTTCCGATTATGAATACAGGTCAGAACAAAGAAAACCGCTGTCAGAACGTAACCCGCAGCTATGACGATCCGGATGACGCCATACCATGTGACATCCAGATAATTCTCCGTGGTCAGTTTAAAGAAATATCCGTAGGCACTGCTCAGAATGGAGGGAATCTGCGACAGACTGATCTGTCCCATCTGGCTCATGCCCTGATAGCCGGACAATTCCACATTCTGAATTTTCAGCATGATCTGATTGACGCCCAGATACAGAAGGACACCGAAAAGCAGACTGCACAGACTCTTAAGAGAAATAATGACCAGACTTCTGACGTCCGTGTCATTATCCATGCACAGAGTAATCAGATAGAGCAGCAGAAAGCCTGCCAGAAGCCCCCAGTATGCCTGATAAATTCCCAATGAACAGCAGATCATCAGGATGGAAAGGATAGAGCCATATTTATAATGGATCAGCGCATGATACGCAATGGCCATAAACAGAACCGCCAGGGCGTAAAAGGGCACTGTAAACATAAAGCCCATAGTGCAGGTTACTGTGGGAAATGACACAAACAGAGCCGCAAAGCCTCTTTTGATCCATCGGCTTCTGAAATGAAAAGGCTTTAAAAAAATCGTAATGCTGATGCCCAGCACAATAATGAAAAAAGCTCCATTTAATAAGGGCGTGCTGTAGACCCCGTCAATGCGGAACATGAAATTACCCATCAGTCCCAGAAGCCACCGCCCCAGGGTGTAACCAAGTCCGTAATGAAACATGGAGATATAGTCATCGATATTGGGAAGTTTGTTGGTCAGCATATAACCATGGGCCAGAAGCCCCACCAGGACAGCGGTAATGAATACATCTTTTTGCGCCAGCCACTCCTGTCTTTTAAGTTCCGCCCTTCCCTGCAGCTTTATCACCTTTTCATAGCATTGAGATGTTTTTGATTTCATTCTGTACTCCCTTACGTTTTACTCTCTGCTTTTTCATCGTATTATTAACGGAACCCGGTTCCATCTCCGTGCGCTGAAAGCGCCCTGACACACAATCCTGAGATAACTCCCACCACAAGACCTGCCGCCACTCCCAGCAAAATCAGCCAGGGCAGATAATAAAGTACCGCCGCTGTCCGCAATACAGCAACTGCTGCCAGCAGCTGCCCCAGATTATGGAATACCCCTCCGGCAATGCTGACGCCCGCGATTCCCAATTTATCTGTTCTTTTCAGTACAGTCATGATCCCGAGGCTGAGCAAGCCTCCGGCCAGACTGAAAATCATCGCCGTCATATTGCCAAAGGTAAATCCCACCAGAACGATACGGACGATATTAATGAGCAGTGCGTCCCTTGCTCCCATGCAGTACATTGCTGTCACAATTACAATATTCGCAAGGCCGGGCTTTGCTCCGGGGATGACAAGAAATTCCGGAAGCAGCCATTCAATATAACTGAACACAAACGCAAGTGCCAGCAGCAGTCCGTTCATTGTCAATCGGCGAATGTTCATGGCGCCTCCTCCACAATCATTACTATCACCTGATGAGGCAGACAGACGATGGGAACTCCAACCTCTGATATTTTTCCCTGTCTGATGCAGTTTAAATTGGGGCAGTTTGCTTCTGACATGTACACACTGCCGTCCTCGATCACAACCACATTGTACATATCATCTTCCCTGTCAATAGTATAGGTTGTGTTTTCATTTAACGGGAGACGGGCAACCTCTTCCCCGGCGACTTCAATCACCGCATATCGCTGTGTTTCCGTTTCGTCCGCACTGCTTTGAAATAACTGTTGGAACATCACGCCGACAAGGCCGACGGCGATGATCAGAGTCAGCAGCACGATATCCGCTCTTTTCCATATTTTCACTGAAATGTTACCACCGTCCCGTCCTCCATGACCAGTATCACCTGAGAGAGCACGTCATAATCCTCCTTCTCTTTCAGCCGCTGCCAGAGAACATCCGCCCCCTTCTGCGTTTTTGCAAGGACAAACATAGTGGATAAGGCATCGCTGTGCCAGGCGACATCGCTGTCCTGATCAACGGCAGTATCCATGACCACAGTGGCACTGACAATCTCCGTATCTGCCGGATAACCGGTAGAAGGATTGATGATATGATGATACCAGACGCCGTCTGCCTCCTGCCCCCGCTCATAAATGCCGGAGGTAACCACATAACCGTCGCTCAGAACAACAGTGGCGGCATAATCCCCGGAAAGAGGATTTGCGACAGCCACCGTATAGCCATCCCCGCCGCCCATGACAAACACATTTCCTCCCAGATTAACGATCACATGAAGCAGACCTTTTTCTATAAAGTACTGCCGCAGGGTCTCACACATATATCCCTTGGCAATACCGCCGAAATTAAGCTGCTGTCCTGCGCCAATGGTCAGAACATTGCCTGACAGAGTCACACTGTCACTTCCCACCAGAGCCTTCGCCTCCGCTACCTGCTCCGCTGCAGGAACCGTAAAGTCCTCATCCGTCACATTCCACAAATCTGACAGGGGCGTGATCGTCAGATCAAAAGCGCCGTCAGAAACATGATAATAATACAAACCGATTTCAACCAGATCGCGGCAGACCTCCGAGAGCTCATAACTGTGCCCGGCATTTCCTGTATTGCCATTGGCATCATCCACCCTGTCATCGCTGGCTTCATCCTCTTCAGCGCCTGATGCTCCGGCATCACTCTCCTGACGCTGCGCCGCATTGATCGCGCCAACCTCGCTCTCCTCATCAAAGCGATCCAGGTATGTTGCCTCATATTCCTGACACAAAAGCAGAGCGTCCTCCAGAATTTGAGCTGCCCGCCCGCTCTCCCCCTGTGAAGTATACGCAGTCAGAGTAATGACGGTGTCAAAGCAATAACCGGTCTTATAGACAGTGATTTCTGTATCGGAGGAAGTGTCTGCACCGCCGCCTCGATCAGGCTGCCGGAAAATGATCGCAAAGAGAAACAGCAAAAACAGCAGAATCCCAATAAGAAGTCTCTTTCGCTCCGACAGCGGAGTTTTGTATTGATCCGAAAATATATTCTTCCCGTCTCTGCTGCGAAATTTCATGTGGTCCTTCTCTGAATGGAGCGGGCAGGGCATTTTTCTGCACAGGTGCCGCAGCCCGTGCAAAGACTGTAATCAATCACTGCCAGGCTATTGTCCATCTTTACCGCGCCGTTAGGACAGACTCTGGTGCAAAGCGTACATCCTCTGCAGCCTGTTTCACAGGCAGCCATCACCATTTTCGCCATATCGTGGGAAGAACACCTCACCCGCGCAGGGGCATTCTTTGGAATCATGAAAATCAGATGCTTCGGACAGGCCGCCACACACTTGCCGCAGGCCTTACACTTATCCTCATCCACTACAGCAACGCCTTTTATCACATGGATAGCATCAAAAGGACAGGCCGCCACGCAGCTGCCCAGGCCAAGGCATCCATAACCACAGAGCTTATCACCGCCGCCCGGCGCTACGCTTGCCGCTCCGCAGTCCGCTTTCCCGTAGTATTCATATTTTACCTTCGCCACAGTGCAGTCGCCGCCGCAGGCCACAAAAGCCGTTTTCGGCTCATCTTCCTGCGCCTCTACTCCCATGATCTGCGCAATCTGCGCTGCCGCTGCGGTGCCTCCCACCGGACAGGCATTCACAGGCGCGCTGCCCTGGGCGATGGCCTGCGCCAGCCCGTCACAGCCCGCGTAACCACAGCCGCCGCAGTTATTGCCGGGCAGCGCCGCGCGCACAGCCGCCTCTGTCTCATTTTCCTCCACAGCAAACTTTTTTCCGGCCAGGCACAGCAAAAGCCCAATCAAAAGCCCCACAGCACCCACCGAAACTGCCGACAGAATAATCGTCATTATTCCCATAGTATTCTTCCAATCCTATCCATTAGCCTTCCATAGCTGCCACTTTTATGTTTCATCCCGTGATATCACGGACCTTCCCTTATTTTATATTTCCGTAACGCTTATCTTAACTTAAAGCAACCCGGAGAAGCCAATAAACGCCATGGCCATCAGCCCTGCAGTAATCAGCACGATGGGTGTTCCCTGAAAGGCTTTTGGCACATCACAGTATTCCAGTTTCTCACGTATCCCCGCCATGATCACAATGGCCACCGTGAATCCCACGGCCGTTCCGAAACCATTCAATGTACTGTAGAGCACATTATAATTTTCCTGCACATTGGTCAGTGCCACGCCCAGCACCGCACAGTTGGTGGTAATCAGGGGCAGGTATACTCCCAATGCCTGATACAGGGACGGACTGGATTTTTTCAGAAACATTTCCACCAGCTGCACCAGCGCCGCAATCACCAGAATAAAGACAATGGTCTCCAGAAATTCCAGTCCGTTCGCCGCCAGCAGATACTGATAAATCAGGCTGGTCACAGCAGATGAGACTGTTATTACCAGGATCACCGCCGTTCCCATACTGGCCGCCGTCTTCACTCTCTTGCTGACGCCCAGGAATGGACACAGCCCCAGGAACTGGCTTAAAACCACATTTTCCACCAAAGCCGCCGCCAGGACGATCTGAAGCATTTCCTTCATGTCCGCGCCCCTCCTTTCGACTCTGCCAGTTTTCCATGATTTTCCGCGCATACCGCTCCAAAGCAGGAGGCACAGTTGCCGCCGCAGGCCAACTCTCCTGCGGAAGCCGCAGTGATCTCATCCGCACCGGACTCTCCCGCCGCAGCTGCCCTCTTTGCCTTTCGATTGCGGTATGCGTTCTGCGCCGCAATCAGAAAAGCCAGCACGAAAAACGCCCCCGGTGCCATGACAAAGAGACTGATGGTATAATCCTCCGGGATCACCTGTACCGTGCCAAACAGCGTACCGCTTCCCAGAAGCTCTCTGAAAATACCGATACAGGTCAGCCCCAGCGTAAAGCCAAGCCCCATACCCACGCCGTCAAAGGCCGACAAAAGCGGCGGATTCTTGGATGCGTAGCTTTCCGCCCTTCCCAGGATAATGCAGTTTACTACAATCAGCGGTATGTAAATTCCCAAAGCGGAATCCAGCGACGGAATATATGCCTTCAACAACAGCTGCACAATCGTCACCAGCGTGGCAACGATCACAATATAGGCCGGAATTCTGACCTTATCCGGAATCATTTTGCGCATGGCAGAGATCACAAAGTTGGACATCACCAGCACCGCTGTCGTGGTCAGCCCCATTCCCAGGGCATTCATCGCCGAGGATGTCACCGCCATAGTCGGACACATACCCAGCATCAGCACAAAGGTAGGATTTTCCTTAATCAATCCATTGTAAATCCGTTCCGTACATCCTTTCATTCCGACACCTCCTCCAGAGCCTGCACAAAAGCAAGGCCCGCGTTTACCGCCGAGGTAACCGCTCTGCTGGTAATCGTCGCACTGCTGACAGCCGCAATTTCCTCTTCCGAACTGCTTTCCCCCTTTACCACAGTAAAAGAATCCACGGATTTTCCCAGATACTGATCCTTAAATTCCGACTTCTGCGCATTCATGCCAAGCCCGGCTGTTTCCTCCAGTGTCAGGAATTCCAGACCCGTGACACTTCCTTCCGTATTGATCCCCAGCGCAATCTCAATATCGCCCCCATAACCGGCATGAGATACAGCAGTCATAACATATCCAATCACCTCACCGGACACGTCAAAAGCCGCCAGGCACTCCGAGATTTCCACCTTCGTAAGCCCCGCAGCCTCAATGATCTGCTCCTGCCCGTTCATCAGCGAGATAATTTCTTCAGTCTCCCCGAAGCTGACTGCGTCCGCGCACACATTCTGGTATGCTTCTTCCTTCTCCTGCTGCTCCCGCAGTTCAATGGGCTCTTTGGTCACCACATACACCGCCCCCAGCAAAAGTCCCGCTACCAATGTGATAAGAAATAAGGACAGAGCCGGTCCAAACAAAGATTCACTCTTTCCTGCCATACTTTTTGCCCTCCCTTCCGAATGCCACGGGCCGGGTCACCTTCTCAATCAGAGGCACCAGCAGATTGCCGATGATAATGGCATAGGAGACGCCCTCAGCGGAACTGCCGTAGAGTCTGAAAATTGCCGTCAGCACTCCCAGCAGCACACCGAACAGCACCTTTCCCTTCTCCGTAATGGGGCTGGTCACATAATCCGTCGCCATGAAAAAGGCTCCAAGCATCAGGCCGCCGCTGAAAAGCTGTCCTGCCAGATACTGTACGTTCCAATGCTGTGGTCCAAATATTATCATCATGATCAGGAAACTTCCCAGATACGCTAACGGAATATGTACCTGTATCACCTTCCTCATCAGCAGATAAAGACCGCCCAAAATCAGCAGCACTGCACTGGTTTCTCCAATCACCCCCAGTGTAGTCCCAAAAAATACATCCTTTAAAGAAATGACTCCCTCCTGTGCCAGCGCCAGAGGAGTAGCAGAAGAAACCGTCTCATTGATTTTTGCCGCTGCCAGACTTCCGCTTGCCAGGGAAAAATCCGTCATGGATCCCGCAAAGGAAATGCTCAGAAAGACCCTTCCGCCCAATGCCGGATTCATAAAATTCTGTCCCAGTCCGCCAGAAAGCGGTTTCCCCACCAGCATCGCAAAGGCCGCCCCCAGCAGGGCTTTCCATACGGGGAACTGAGACGGCAGATTCATGGCTAACAATAACCCCGTTACCGCTGCGCTGCCGTCAAAAGCCGTAATCTCTTTCTTCATACATCTCTGAAATAAATATTCAAAGCCTACTGCAGCCGCAACGCACACAATTTCCAGTAAGAACGCATGCCATCCAAACCAGACTGCTCCCGCGACAGCCGCCGGAAGCAGAGCGATCAGCACATCTGTCATCAGCTGTCTTGTAGTCTTTTCGTCCCGCACATGCGGCGAAGTAGAAACATGATAAGCCATTATCTGCCCCCTTTCTGACGTTTTAAGGCCAGCGTGTCTTTTCTCGCCTGTTTCATGACCTGCGTCAATGGACGCCGGGCCGGGCAGATATAGGAACAGCAGCCGCACTCGCAGCACTCCAGCCCGTCCACCTTCTCAAACATTTCCAAATCCCCCCGCTGCGCATACTCTACCGCCAGCTGAGGCAGAATATGACCCGGACAGACCTGCGCGCAGCGGCCGCAGCGGATGCAGGGCGATTCCTTACTCTCCGCCACCTCATCCCTCGACAGGCAGGTCAGCGCCGAGCTGTTCTTGGTCACTGGGATCTCCAGTGAAAATAAAGCCTGTCCCATCATGGGACCTCCGGATAAGATTTTCGCCGGTTCTTTACAAAAACCTCCAGCTTTCTCCACCAGATCTTTGTATAAGACACCCGTTGGAACCCTGAAATTCACAGACGAAGCAATGGCGTCTCCCGTCACTGTCACAATCCTGCGAAGCAGCGGAAACCCTTTGGCTACCGCCTGATAAACAGATACCACGGTGTCAATATTATCAACCACACAGCCCACATCAGCGGGTAGCATCTGGTAATTGATCTTTCTGCCAGTCACCGCATAGATCAGCGTCCGCTCACCACCCTGGGGATATTTCGTCTTTAAGGGACAGACGGAAATATTGGGAAGTCCTTCTGACATTTCAGTCAGTTTTTTGACAGCTTCCGGCTTGTTGCTCTCAATGCCAATAACCCCCTTCGCATTGGGAAACAGGGATAATATAATCTGCAGCCCGCCAATGACCTTTTCCGGCTCCTCCAACATGACACGTTCATCACTTGTGAGGTAGGGTTCACATTCCGCGCCGTTGACGATCACCGTGTCAATGGCATCCGGATTCTTCGGGGACAGCTTCACATGTGTAGGAAATGCCGCCCCTCCCATGCCCACAATTCCCGCCGCTTTGATTATCTCAAGCTTTTCCTCGCGGGTAAGCAGAGTCCAGTCTCTCTCTTTTCCAAATTCCTCCACCTTCTCATAGAGAAAATCATTGGTGATAATGATGCTCTGCACCATGGCCCCGCTTGCGGTCAGATGAGGCGCAATGGCCTTCACAGTCCCGGACACAGAGGAAAGTACATTAGCACTGACAACACCCTGCGCCAGGCCAATGCACTGCCCCACTTTGACATACTCCTTTACTTTTACCGCAGGAACTGCCGGAGCACCAATATGCTGAGACAATGGATATACCATCGTTTCAGACTCCGGTACAAAGTCCACAATGGCTCTGTGCCTGGACAACTCCTTTCCCTCAAAGGGGTGTACACCACCCCTGAACGTTGCCAGCTTCATTTCCTTCCCTCTTTCTGATCGTTATCTCATATTCCTCTGATTGTTATTTCATATCCCTGTAATTGCTATTGCATATTTCTCTCACGTGTTGTCACATGAAAATATATCATAATGAACGCCTAATACAGCAACCTATAAACTTATCAGTTTTTCCGCAATCCTGTAACTTCCCTCACCGTCTACCAGATTCATTATTTTGCTGGAATACCTGCCGCGAAGAGAGGGATCTGTACACAGCTGCTCCGCTGCCCGACAGATTTCCCCAATCATCGATTCTCCCAGAGCCAGATAATCCCCGCCATAATGGCTGTATCCCCGTTCTGCATACATAAAAACCGCCTTTTTCTGATTATCCGCAAAAGAAAATCCGATGATTGGCACTCCCATACAGCATAATTCCTGCATGGTACTGCCCGCAGCGGTAATGGCAAATTTCGCTCCGTTCATCACATTCCACATATCCGGCACATCATGCAGTATCCGCAGTCTCCGATCCTGTTTTCCCATTGCCTGAAGTGCGGAAAAGCTTTGACTGAACCTGCCGCAGACCACGCATATGTTTTCGTGTTCCGTCCAGGTTTGTCGTAAAAGAAAACCTACAATCTTTTCTGCAAGATGATATGGATCGCTGCTGCCTGTAGTCACCAGGATATAATCCTCCCGACGCTTCCCTCTGTGAACCTCAAACCCCGAGCGAAGCGGCGCAAATGCCAGACCTCCCCAGATCTGAGTATCCGCTTCACAGGCAGAGTAATCCATCTCAGCGCCATACACATTTCCGTTGATAATCGCGTCCACCGGATAAGGAAATGCGTCCATGTCATCCATATAAGCAACCTTTCCCCATTTTCGCAACGCCCGCAGGTACTCCTCCGTCACAAAATAACTATCCACTAAAAAAACACAGGACTCAGCCTCGCTTTGGCGCAAAATTTTCTCCAGAACCGGCAGCTCATCCTCCATCCTGCGATAGTCAGTGCCCAACACGACACAGGCAAAGCCTTCCTTTTCCACAGCCTCTCTGGCATCATGCCCTGCAAGGAGAAAACAAACACTGCCGCCTTCCTCACGAACCGCCGCCGCGATAGACAGGCAACGCATCACATGACCCATGCCAATCTCACCGTTTCCATCCGCCCGTATGTAAATTTTCCTTTTATCTGTCATAAAGCTATGTAATCTCATAATTGGTAATCAAAAGATGCTCCGAATTTTTATCATTGCGCTCCTGAAAACTGACTGTGTATTTTTTGGCAAAGCTGGTGACATAAATCCTCTGTCCATTTGCCGTATCCATACCATGACAGTACAGGTTACGTATAAAATCCGTATTTTTGATAATCAGCATGAATTGTCCCCTGCAATGGTTAATCAGGTAGTTCGCCAGGCGAAGATGGGCGTTACGGCCAAACTCATTGCGTGCATACGTGGAAAACTCTGTGTCGTATGGCGGATCCAGAAATACAAAATCATTTTCACGCGGCTCGTATAGATTCAGAAAGCCCTCAAAATCCATACAGCCAATCACCGTTTTCTGAAGCTGCTCCAAAAGCGCCTCATCCTTAAAATAACGCACCTTTTTCAGAATAGACTTCTGATTATAAGAAATGCCTCCATAGGGGACATTGAACTCTCCATTCTGATTGTAACGATACATGGACGCATAACAAAACTCCCTGACAAACAGCCAGACAGCTGTAGCCACAGGTTCGCTGACAGACAACTCCTGCGTGTGATTGTACAAATAGCGGAAATACATGTAGAAACCGGCTTTCAGCGCTCCCTCCAGATTGGCTGTCAGATCCTGAGGTGATAAATCACCTTTTTTCTGTTCCAGCTTTGCCATCCTGATCAGTTTATTGCGAAGATTCCTCTTCAGTTCCTCCAGAAAAATCACGGGAGAGAATGAGATCCTCTCATCTAACAGAGCCAGAAGTTCTTCCTCATTGCTGTCTATGAACTCATCAATGCTTTCTGAAAGCTCCTCTGCAGTCATCGTCCGGCAATCTGTTGTCCCAAAATATCCCTCACCAGTTTCAAACTCGGTGTTTGTCTTTCCTATTGTCCCCTGAAACATCAATTGCCCGATTTCATCTTCCGGAAAAAGCACTTCAGATGCTGCCCCAGGAACTTCTTCCTTTGCCTTCTCTTTAAAATCAGCGGATGATCCAATCCCGCTCTTATATCTCCGATAAATATTCAGCATCTTGTCATAATGCTGCGCCAGAACCTTCTCCAGCCCTGTCCATGCATGATCTGCCGCCGTCAGCGCACTCAAAAACTCCTCATTCTGTGACCTGACCATCTCATAGAGACGCATCAACTCTTCCGACTTGTCATTGATAAAATACTCATTACATGCTAACGAAAAATAAACCGCACCACCTCCCACGAAAGGGTCAAAAAACCTTTCGCCCTCTCGCGGCAGGTGCGGCAAAATATATTTCAGTTCTCTTTCCTTACCGCCAGGATATTTCAACAGAGGCGGCAGCTTTTGGGTTTGTTCTCTGGCTGTCATTCAGGGGTTCCTTATGTAAAACTGTTCTTATAAAATTCTCTTGTATAGAATACCTTTTCAGAGCAAAGAAATCAACCGGAAAATGAAAAAACACCTCATCTTCACATTACTGCTGTCGATCTGTCCTGATTGCTTCACCCTTGCTTCATCCTTTCCTCACTCTTCCATCCTATGTCCTCGCACCAAAAGTCTGTGACTATTAATGCCGTAAGGAGTACAGGTCAGAAGCGTCACGTAGTCTTCTCCATCCTCAATATACAGATATTCCATTTCAGATGGCAAAACTACCAAAATCTGATCCACCTCGTAAGACAGAACCTGATCCAGTACTGTAATGGTAAAAATGTCCCCTTCCTCCATTTGATCCAAATCCGTAAACAAAGTAGCTCCTGGCAATCCGCGGTGAGCCACAATCACACTATGTGTACTCTCTCCACCCACCGGCAGACTAGTATAACATAAAATAAATAACTGGCCAAATAATGGCTTTTGTGCTATAC
>JAJPYH010000070.1 GCA_021205045.1 Lachnospiraceae bacterium
GAAAACAGCATTAGGCAGAGATTAAATCACTACTTTTGACATGTTAACCAATTTTACGTCCGATTCGGTTTATTTTCAATATGTGGACGTGAGGCTCTTTTTTATTGTGATTGTGGCTACGGTCTGGGGGCTGCGCTGCGGGATTGTGGCTGCCGTGCTGGAGTGTCTGGCTCTGATCAGGGAATACTCTCTGATCGGTGTATCGGCGGTACAGTTATTTTACGTGATCGAAAACTGGCTTCCTTTTGCTGTTTACGTGATGGCGGGCACCATCACAGGATATGTCAGGGATCAAAAGACAAAAGAGATTGAGTTTTCCAATAAAGAATACGAACTGCTGCGCAATAAATACATTTTTCTGAACGATGTTCATCAGAACTCTCTGCAGAATAAAAGTGAATATAAACGCCAGATCCTGGGCTTTAAGGACAGCTTTGGCAAAATCTTTGACGCAGTACAGAAGCTGGAGGGAGAGCGGCCGGAGGATATTTTCATAGATGGTCTTGCCGTGCTGGAGGATATTCTGCAGAATAACAGCATTGCCATCTACTCTGTGGAGGCTGGTCAGAGATTTGGACGTCTGATCATCTGCTCCGGCGCGCTGACAGAGTCGTTGGCGAAATCTATTCGGCTGGAAGATGGCGGCGATATGTTTGAAACGGTGACAGAAGGCGGTATCTGGAGAAATATGGAGCTGGAGGAGGAAAAGCCCATGTACGCGGGAGGCGTATTCCGGGACGGCCAGATCGTGCTGCTGCTCACGGTGCAGGAAGCAAAGACCGGGCAGCTTGGCATGGATTATGTCAACATCTTCCATATCCTCTGCGGGCTGGTGCAGAATGCCTTTCTGAAGGCACTGCGCTATGAAGAACTGCAGGAGGAGGAAAATTATATCTCCGGCACCAGAGTGCTGCGTCCAAAGCGCCTGAAGGAATTCCTGAAGGTGCAGGAGGAAATGAAGAGGGCCGGCACGGCGGATTATGTGCTGCTGCGTCTGGAGGAAAAGAATGTGGACGCTGCGCAGAGCAGCCTGTCCGGTATTGTGAGAACCTCTGACCGGCTGGGAGCCGGAGAGGACGGTACCCTCTATCTGGTTCTGGTGCAGGCAAATCTGCAGAGCGTGGGGATTGTGGAGGAAAGACTGAAAACGCGTGAGATTTCCTATGAAATCGTGGAGAAAGTGAACTGAAAATGTTGCAATTATTTCTGATCATTCATGTGATTATCTGCATACTGCTCTATCTTCTGATGAGGATTCATCTCCTCAAATGCAGCAGGATGATCATGCCTGTTGTTCTGCTGGTTCCGGTGTGGGGAATGGGCTGTTTTCTGGTGCTGGAGATCCACTCCCGGGGCAGCATGAGGGCCAGGGAGGAGGTAGGCATTGAAAAGCTTCTGATCAGCGACGAGGTGCACAGGAGCATTCTGATGGATGAGGATACCACGGAGGACAGGGTGGTTCCTCTGGAGGAAGCCCTGCTGATCAATGATCCCGCCATGCGCAGGGAGCTGATGCTCAATATCATGTATGATGATCCGCAAAAGTACGGGGAGCGGCTTTTGGCGGCACGCACCAATGACGATACGGAGGTGGTGCACTATGCCGTCACGGCGCTGGCCCAGATGCAGACGCAGTACGATCTGGAATTTCAGAATCTTGAGAGAGAGCTGACGAAGGTGGAGGTGGACAAGACACCGGAGGAAGCAGTGCAGGATAAGGAGAACTGGCTTAAGCTGGCGGAGCGCTATCTGCAAAGCGGCCTGGCGGAGGGAAATGTCAGAATGATCAGGCTGCGCCGTTATATGGAGCTTCTGAGAGAGAAGACACAAAGAGAGCCGGATGAGATGGAGACCTGGTGCAGCTTGGTGCAGACAGAGATGGAGATGAAGGAATATGAGGCTGCCCTGGAAGACATGGAACAGGTTGTGGAGCGGTGGCCTGGCAATGAGAGGGGATATCTTCTCCTGCTGGACTATTACGCGGAATTATATGACCGGAGGGGAATTGACCGGGTTCTGACACTTTTGCGGGATCGCAGAGTACACCTCTCCGCTGTCGGCAGGAACAGGGTTGAGTTCTGGGAAAAAGGAGGGAGATATGCGCAGGGGCAGATTTAATTTCCTGTCCACCGCCGGCGTGGCGGTGGTGTTTGTGCTGCTGGCCATTGCCCTCCTGGGGCAGAACAGCTGGAAGATGAACAACAGGACGGAACGGGTGATTGCTGTGATCAGCGGGGAGGATGCGGAGCAGCTTCTTGCTGAGGAGGATGAAGATACAGCGACCTGTTTGTATGTGTGGGAGTCCGCAGACGCCAACTCTGTGCTGCTGTATGCGCAGATGCCGCAGATCCTGTCGGATATGAAGGTGGATTATGTGACGGCGGACGTGAGTACGGAGGCACTTCCCGCGCTTTCCGAATATGACACGGTGATCCTGGGAGTGGCCAACTGCGGAAACATTGCCATTGATTGGCTGGAGGATATCAGAGACTGGATCTCGGATGGAGGACAGATGCTGATTGCCCAGGTGATGGAATACAGCTCATCTTCTGTCTGGCTGTATCAGCTGGCGGGCGTCCAGTCCATGGGTCCGTCTTATTATGAGACGCCGGGTGTCCGGTTTGTGGACGACACCATGCTCTATGGCGATCAGACGGATTATCCCCTGGAAGCATCCTATGATTCCAGCTACTCGGTTCAGCTTGAAGCGGACTGCTCGGTTCACCTGGTCACCTCTGATGACAACGCTGTGCCGCTGATCTGGGAGCGCTCCATCGGAGAGGGAAAGGTTGTGACGGTAAACCTTGGCATTTACGACAAGGCTTATCGGGGCTTTTATTCCTCGGCTTACAGCTATCTGGGGGAGACCTGCGCATGGCCGGTGATCAACGCTGCAGTCTGGTATCTGGACGACTTCCCCTCCCCGGTGCCGGAGGGCAACAGTGAGTACATCCAGCGGGATTACAACATGGACATCGCCACCTTTTATACCCAGGTCTGGTGGGAGGATTTAAGCAGGCTGGCGGAGGAATACGGCATCCGGTATACGGGTCTGGTGATCGAGGAATACTCTGACCAGACGGAGGGTCCTTTTGAGGAAAATGCCGCCACCGGCCGGTTCCAGTATTTTGGCAATCTGCTGCTTTCCCAGGGCGGGGAGATCGGTCTCCATGGCTATAACCATATGCCGCTGGTGCTGTGGAATTTTGAGTACACGGAGGAGTATTCCACCTATGAAACCTGGTCCACTGTGGAGGATATGAAGGAGAGCCTGGAAGCGCTGATTGATTTCTGTGAAACCCTTTATCCAGCGGAGGAATTCACTGTCTATGTGCCACCGTCCAATATTCTCTCTGAGGAGGGCAGGACGCTGCTGGCGGAGGAGTTTGACCAGGTTGTGGCCATTGCCAGTGTCTATCTGCCCGGTGATCTTGCGTATGAGCAGGAGTTTGAAGTGGCTGAGGACGGGATGGTGGAGACCCCCCGTACGATTTCCGGCTATCTTCTGGGGGATCATGCGCAGCTTACGGCTCTCTCGGAACTGAATTTTCACTATGTCAGCTCCCATTTCCAGCATCCGGATGATGTGATGGATGTGGATCGCGGCGCGGAAATGGGCTGGGAGAACATGTTTTCCAACCTGGTGGAGTATGTGGACTGGGTATATACCGCCTCGGAGGGGGAAATCCGCAGTCTGACGGGCTCCGAGATGGCGGCTGCGGTGCAGCGGTTTTATTATGTTGACGTGGAGAGCAATTATACGGAGGAGGGACTGGCGCTTTCCCTGGATAATTTCTATGATGAGGCCTGGCTGATGATCCGGTTCAATGACTGGGAGCCGGGGGAGGTAACAGGCGGGGAACTGACGCTTTTAACGGGAAATCTGTATCTGCTGGAGGCCGCGGAGTCCCAGGTGACGATATACAAGAGGTGAAATAAGTGAAAATCTGTGTAATTCTGGAGGGGTGTTATCCTTATGTGACCGGCGGCGTGTCCTCCTGGATGCATCAGTACATCCAGGCAATGCCCCAGCATGAGTTTGTCATCTGGGCCATCGGCGCTTCCTCCGAAGACAGGGGAAAATTCAAATATGAGCTGCCGGAAAATGTGACGGAGATTCATGAGGTTTTCCTGAATGACGCTATGAGTATGTCGTCCGGAAAACGGAAATATCGTTTCTCTGAGGAGGAAATGGCAGCGTTCCGGGAGCTGATCAATTGCCGCAGGCCTGACTGGGAGACGCTGTTTGCCCTCTTTCAGGACAAGAAGATTTCACCCATGAAGTTCCTCACAAGTGAGGAATATCTGGAGATTCTCACTACAATCTGCCTGGAGGAATACCCCTATACTGCCTTTTCTGACCTGTATCATACCGTGCGGTCCATGATGTATCCGCTGCTGTATCTGATGCAGACGGAGGTGCCCCAGGCCGATCTCTATCACTCCATCGCCACTGGATACGCCGGGGTGCTGGCAAGGCTGGGCAGCTATCGCTATCATGTTCCCTATCTGATCACAGAGCACGGGATTTACACCAGAGAGCGGGAGGAGGAGATCATCCGCGCCGACTGGGTGCAGGCGGCGTTCAAGCGCTTCTGGGTCAGGTTTTTCTATATGCTGTCGTCTGCCGCTTATGACAGGGCAAGCATGGTCACCAGTCTCTTTGAGCGGGCCATGAAGACGCAGATCGAGATGGGGTGCCTTGCCGAAAAGTGCCGCTTTATCTCCAACGGAGTTCGCTATGAGCGCTTTTGCAATATTCCTCCCAAGGAGGCAGATGGCTTTATCGATATCGGAGCGGTATTGCGAATTGCTCCGATCAAGGACGTCAAAACGCTGATCTACGCCTTCTCTGAAGTAAAGCAGAGGGTTCCGAAGGCCAGGCTCTGGATCTGCGGCCCGGAGGATGATAAGGAATATGCTCAGGAATGCTATGATCTGGCGGAAAGTCTGGGAACGGCGGACATTCATTTTACGGGCCCGATCAATGTGCTGGAGTGGCTGGGAAAATTTGATTTCACGATTCTGACCAGCATCTCCGAGGGACAGCCTCTGGCGGTGATTGAATCCTTCGCGGCGGGCCGCCCTTGCGTGACCACAGATGTGGGCAGCTGCAAGGAGCTGCTGGAGGGATCCACTGAGGATGAGTTGGGACTGGCCGGCTACTATGCTCCTCCCATGCACCGGCAGGGGCTGGCGGAGGCGATGGTGAAGATGTGCGCGGATTCTGAGGAGCGTCTTCAAATGGGTGTGACTGCCAGAAAGCGGGCGGAGCTTTATTTCAGACATGAGGATATGATACAAAAGTATCTGGAGACATATGATGAGGTATTTCGCAGATGGCGGGAATCGGATTTTCATTAAAAAAACTGTTCAGTAAAAGGGGCATCGGCCAGCTTTGCCGGGCTTACGCATACGCGGGAATCATCTGCGCGGGCCCCATGATTCTGGGCGTCATCCTCTTAGTGGGGATCGCCTGGATTGCCAGATTTGGAGGCATGTCGGGACATGACAGGGAGCTGCTCAACTGCATGCTGACCTACAGTCTGCTGATTTCTCTGACCTTCACCAGCTGGTTTAATATGGCTACGACCCGGTATTTGTCAGATATGCTCTACGAAGAGAAGCCGGATAAGATTATGCCCTCCTTTTATGGGAGCCTGAGCATTATTCTGGTATTCGGAGCGGTGGTTTACGGCATTTTCCTGCACTTTTCCGGGGTCAGATTTTCCTATCAGGTGATGTGCCTGTGGTTTTCCCTGGTGCTGATGGTGGTCTGGATGGAGATGATTTATCTGACCGCTGTGAAGGACTTCAAGGGGATTGTGACAGGGTTTGCGGTTTCTCTGACTGCGGGCTTTCTGCTGGCGCTGATCTTTGTGCTCATCGGCTGGGTCACCATCGAGAGCCTGATGCTTGCCGTCATTGTGGCTTATGGCATCATGATGACCTGGTTTTATAAGATGCTGCTGGATTATTTCCCCAGAGGAAAGGGCAGCAAATACACGTTCCTGCGGTGGTTTGACCGCTACCGTTCCCTGGCCTTTACCGGAGGCTTTCTGAATATAGGGCTGTTCGCTCACCTGGTGATCATGTATTTTGGCCCTCTGGCGGTACAGGTGGAAGGCCTGTTTTACGGCGCACCCACTCATGATGTGCCGGCGCTGTGCGCCTACTTTTCTCTGCTGATCACAACGGTGAACTTTGTGACCTCCGTGGAGGTGCGGTTTTATCCCAGGTACCGTAATTATTACAGCCTGTTCAATGACAAGGGATCCATCAAGGATATCCGGCAGGCGGAGGATGAAATGCTCACGGTGCTGCACCAGGAGATGGGCGCCATGAGCTTCAAGCAGCTTCTCTGCTCGCTTCTCTTCATTGTCATCGGGAGCATTGTGCTTTACAGCCTGCCGCTGGGCTTTACGGATCTGTCCATGGCAATTTTCCGGTATCTGTGTATCGGTTATGGACTGTACGCGATCAGCAATTCCCTGATGCTGATTCTGTTGTACTTTGAGGATTACACGGGAGCCCTTCTGGGTACCTTCGGCTTTGCCCTGGTCAGCGTGTCCGCCACCATCTGGCAGATTCTGCACAGCCCCACCAGCTATTATGGACTGGGCTTTTCCCTGGGAGCGCTGGTGTTTTTTGTGATTGTGTGGCTCAGGCTGGAGTGGTTTACGAAGAGGCTTGCCCACTTTCTGCTTTCCCGGTCAGCGGCTCCTCCGAAATCGGAGACGGGACTGTTTGCCCTTCTGTGCAATCATCTGGACGCGAGAGACCAGAAAGCTGAGGAAAAGGAGATCGAATACTGGAACCGCAGGGCGGAGAAAGAGAACAAAAGGTATGAGACACAGTAAGAAAATCGCGGTGCTTCTGCTGGCTGCTTTTTGCTTTGCGCTGATCGGCGGCTGCGGGCAGAGTGGACAGGAGGACAGTTCACTGCCGGTGGCATCCTCCCGGACGGAGGAACAGGCACTTACAGGAGACTATGTGGAAAAAGAGGTGCTGACAGAACAGACCCCCATGGACAACAAGGCGATCTATGAGGATGACGATGAAACCTCCGTGATTGTCATGTATCTGACGGTTTCCGCCGGAAACACGGACGATGGGACGGATCACACCTGGACGGAGGTCAATGCCTACTCAGCTTACTACTATGAGGAGGAAGGAATTGACCGTTATGCTGTGGAAGGAATTCTGCAGGTTGGGGATGAGAATGGTCCCCTGGAGGATGAATTTGGATATGAGGAGACCGTTCCCAATGTGACGGTGCAGATTCGAGGGCAGAGCTCTTCCAGATCCTCTCAGAAAAGCTATAAGATCAGCATTATGGATGGCAAAGGCGAGTGGCGCAATCAGCAGACCATCGCTCTGAACAAGCATGTTTACACGCCTCTTCGCTTTACCAATAAGCTGGCATATGATCTGATGAAGGAAATTCCGCAGATGTTCAGCGCCAGAACTCAGTTTGTCCATTTATATGTCAGAGATCTGACAGAGGGCGGCAGCGGGGAATATGAGGACTATGGTCTGTTCACCCAGGTGGAGCAGTTGAATAAGACTTACCTGGAAAATCACGGGCTGGACAGGAATGGACAGTTTTATAAGCTGAATCATTTTGAGTGGCAGGAATACGATGCTGTTATGAAGCTTTCCACCGATTTGGACTATGATGAAACCGCTTTTGAAGAGTATCTGGAAATCAAGGGCAGCGACGACCACAGCAAGCTGATTGCGCTGATTGAGAAGATCAACGACTATACTGTCTCCATTGAGGACATCGTGGAGCAGTATTTTGACCTGGAGAACCTGTGCTACTGGATGGCCTTTCAGACACTGATCGGCAATTCGGACACAGGTTCCCGGAATGTGTTTATTTACAGTCCGCTGAATTCGGAGAAATGGTATTTCATCTCCTGGGACAACGATGCCGGTTTCATGAATACCTATTATGAGGTGAGTGGCATCGCAGGAGGCGAATCCTGGGAAACAGGACTGTCAAAGTACCTGGGCTGTATCCTTTTCAACCGAATTTTCAAGGAGGAGGAGTATCGGCAGGCTCTGGATGACGCGGTGGAGGATCTGAAAAATAATTATCTCACGGAAGAGAAGGTGGATGCCATGGCGCGGGCCTATGCCGCGATTGTCAAAGAATATCAGTTCAGCGAACCGGATTCGAAGAAAATTGTGGTGACGAGCGATGTTTATGATCTGCTGGTGGATTCGCTGGCCGGGGAGATTAAGGAGAATTATCAGGATTTCAAGGAAAGTCTGTTAAAGCCGTGGCCCTTCTATGTGGGCGTCCCTGAGAAGGAGGATGATGGAACCTGGACACTTACCTGGGATACATCCTACGATGTCAACGGGGAGGAGATTACCTATTATGTGGCTGTTGCCACGGATTATCTGTTTGAGAATCTGGTCTATGAGGAAGACAGCGCCAAAATCCCGGAGGTGACGCTGGAGGGTCTGACGGAAGGAGTGTATTATATCAGGCTCTATGCGCGCAATGAATCCGGTTACGAGCAGGACTGCTTTGATTACTGCTCCTTTGATACAGGCGGGAAGCTTTATGGCGTCAAGGCGTTTTATGTGGATGCGACAGGAGAGTGCGTTGATTATTCAGAAGCCATTGTTACCAGCTGAAGGAGTGGGGGTGTGAAATGAAGATTTATGGAAAAATGCTGGCCGCTCTGGGAGTGCTTTTGCCCGTGATTGCCTTGAGCGGCTGTGCCCAGGAAGTGACGGAAAGCCTGACCAGTCTGATCAGCGCGGATGAGACCTGGGAGAAGGAGGACGCCAGTGTAAGCTACGCGCTGGAGGATAAGGCCTCTCTCTATGAGGATGAGAATAATGAAGTGATTACCGTCTATCTGACGGTGGGGCTGGGCAATTCTGCGGATGGCACCAATTACACCTGGGAGGAAGTGAACGCCCACTCCTTAAGCTACTATGAGGAGCTGGGAATTGATCCGTACATGTGCGAGGCAGTGCTGCAGGTTGGTGATGAGAACGGACCGGTCAGCGGAGAGTTTGGCTATGGCGAGACCGCCGCCAACGCCACGGTGCGGCTCAGGGGCGAGGGCGCCTCGGAGAGGGAGCAGAAAAGCTACCGCATTGAGATCATGTCCGGAAAGGGCAGCTGGGATGATCAGAAGGTGATCATTCTCAATAAGCAGAGCTCTGATGAAATCCGCATTACCAATAAGCTGGCCTATACCCTGATGCAGGACATTCCCGGCATGATCAGCGTCCGCACCCAACTGGTGCATCTGTATGTGAAGGACAAAACCGAGGGTGAGAACGGGCTGTTTGTGGACTACGGTCTGTATACCAAAGTGGAGCAGATTAATAAGACCTATCTGAAAAATCACGGCTTTGACAGCAGCGGCCAGCTTTATAAGGCGGAAAGCTTTGACTGGGCCCGCCATGAGGACAGCATTCAGATGATTACCGCCGAGGGCTATGATCTGGAGAAATTTGAGCAGTATCTGGAGGTCAAGGGGGATGAGGATCATACCGGTCTGATCGAGGCACTGGAAGCGGTGAATAATTACAATATTGATTTCGGCACAGTGCTGGATACTTATTTTGACCGGGATAACCTGTATTCCTGGCTTGCCTTCCATATGCTGACCGGCAATAAGTCTGTGGCGGAGGGAAGCTATTACCTCTACAGCCCGCAGACGGAAGATACCTGGTATTTTATTTCCTGGAATAATGAGGACGCTTTCTACGAGATTTATGAGAGAATCAAGGATGAGAATTATGATCCGTCCTGGAATACGGGAATTTTTTCCTTTACCGGCTGTGTCCTCTTTGAGCGGATTTTCTCGGATCCGGATTGCAGAGAAGAGTTCGCGGCGGTGATGGAGGAAATGTACAGCGAGTACCTGACTGAGGAACGGATCGAAAGTCTGGCGCAGGAACTGGCTGAGAACGCCAAGCCCTATATTTACAGTCTGCCGGATTCCTTTTATCAGAAGGTGAACTCCACGGTCTATGACCAGATTGTGAATAGTCTGGCCGATGAAGTGGCAAAGAATTATCAGTATTTCCTGACCAGTCTCAATCAGCCCTGGCCCTTCCACATTCTGGAGCCGGAGACCGATGAAACCACGCTGACGCTGAAGTGGGAAGAATCTCAGGTGATTCAGGATCCGGACAGCGATACCGCGCAGACGGTCACCTATACGGTGGAGCTTTCCGATTCCTGGAGTTTTACCAACTGTATTGTATCCGAGACAGGGATGGAGGGAACCTCCCTGACGGTGGAGCTGCCGACTGCCGGACAGTATTTTGTCCGTGTCAGGGCGGTGACTTCCCTGGGGTATACGCAGGATGCGTATGAGTATTATTATACACAGAAGGATACCACGGTTTACAGTACCCAGTGCTTCTATATTCGCGAGGACGGAAGCGTAGAGCTTTCTCTCTATGTGGAGGAGTGATATGATATGGAGAGGATGAACCGAAGAGCCAGGCCCTACCGCAATGAGTGGAAATATCTGATTTCCCGGTGGGAGGCGCAGCTTCTCAAGGGGCGGCTTTCACCGTTTCTGGAGGCGGATCCCCATGCGGAAAACGGAAAATACATGATACGGAGCCTGTATTTTGACGACTATTGGGACTCCGCTTATCAGGAAAAGCTGATGGGTGTGGAGGAACGGCAAAAGTGGAGAATCCGCGTCTACAACTGTTCAGACAAGGTGATCAACCTGGAGCGCAAGAGAAAGTCAGGCAGCTACATTCATAAGGATTCAGCGAAGATAACCCGGGAGGAATATGAAAAAATTATGGCGGGAGATTATTATTTCCTGCTGAATCATGAGCAGGCGCTGTGCCGGGAGTTTTATTATGAGACCATGGTGAACCTGCAGCGGCCCAAGGTCATAGTGGATTATGGCAGGGAACCCTATATCTGCTCGGAGGGAACTGTGAGAATCACCTTTGACAGTGACGTCAGGGCGGCGATCGGAGGCTTTGACCTGTTCGATGAGGGTCTGCCCGCCTTAAATGCGCTGGAGGAGGGATACCTGATTCTGGAAGTCAAGTTTACGGAGTTTCTGCCTCAGCTGATCAAAGAGCTGCTGCCTTTGGACGGGCAGGAATTTACGGCAGTGTCCAAATATACATTGTGCTATGAGCGGGCGCATCATCTGACAGATACACTCGCTGGAATATCTAAGACAAAGAGGGAGAACAGATCATGAATTTACAGGATTATTTTAAGTCATCGGTGTGGGAGTCTTTTTCAGCAAGCCAGGGGCTGACTACGAGCTTTGTACAGACCGTGGTGATCGCCATGGTGCTGTCAGTGATTCTGGGAATATTGATTAATCGGATTTGCGGGCATTATTTTGCGGGGGTGGTGTACTCCAACTCCTTTGCGGTGACGCTGGTGGGAATGACTGTGCTGACCGCCATGCTGACGCTGGCCATCAGCAACAACATTGTGATTTCCCTTGGTATGGTGGGCGCTCTGTCCATCGTTCGTTATCGAACTGCTATCAAGGACCCTATGGATTTACTGTACCTGTTCTGGTCCATTTCCGTGGGTATCACGCTGGGAGCCGGTATGTATGTGCTGGCCTGTGCGACTATGGTGGTGATGCTGTTTGTCATTCATATCTTTTATAACCGCCGTAAGCAGGGTACGATTTATATTCTGGTGGCGCATTATGACGGGATTGAGGCCGGGGATCAGATTCTTGGCTGTCTGAATAAGATGAAGCATCAGCTGAAATCCAAGACGCTGCGCGGAGAAACCACGGAGCTGACCATGGAGATTGAGTGCCGGGCAGACAATACTGTCTTTCTGGAGAAAATCAAAGAAATTGAGCAGGTGAAGGACGTCACTTTGATCCAGTACAACGGAGAATATCATGGATAAGAAAAGGCTCGGGAACAGAACCTTCCATCTGTTTTATAAGAAGCAGGATGCTGTGGAGGATGCTGGCCTGAGAAAGAAAATTAATGAGAACAGACCCTACCTGCTGCTGGCGGTTATGGTTGTGGTGATTCTGGTGCTGATGATAAAGGTGCTTCCGGATCGCTATGGGCTGAATCAGACGGTGACATTCGAGGAATCGGACGCAGTTTTAGCCAATCCGCTGACTGGCTTTGCCCCCCGCGCTGAGAGCGAGACTGCCTGCGAGGATACTCAGCTTGTGTACATCGGCCTGACCTGGGCGGAGTGGGAGCCAACGGAAGGAGAATATGCCGTCCAGGCTCTGGAGGAAAAGTTTCATATTGAGCAGTGGATGGAGGAGGGAAAGCACGCGGTTTTAAGGTTTATGTGCGATGTACCCGGAGATTCGGAGCATATGGATATCCCGGAATGGCTTTACCGACAGACCATGGACGGCAGTTTCTACACAACGGCATACGGTAGCGGGTATTCGCCCAATTATGAGAATATTACCTTCCGCACTGCCCACAAAGCCGCCATAGAGGCCCTTGCACGATATTGTAATGAAAGCGATTTTGTGGCCTATGTGGAGCTTGGCAGTCTGGGACATTGGGGAGAATGGCATGTCAATGGGGACGTGGAAGACATGGGCATGCCGGACGCGGATGTCTGCCGGGAGTATGTGCTGGATTATGCCAGAGCCTTTCGTAATGCGAGACTTCTGATGCGCAGAAATTATACAATGGTTTCTGACGAGGGTCTGGGGTTATACAATGACATGACCGGAGATGAGGAATCCACGCTGACGTGGCTGGACTGGATTGAGAACGGGGGCAGCCAGAAAACGGACGGGGATGCTCTGGAGCTGCAGCCGCTTGAAAATTTCTGGGAGACGGGCCCTGTGGGAGGAGAGTTTGGAGGTGATGTTTCCCTGGAGGAATTGCTGGGGGAATATTTTGACCAGACGCTGCAGCTTATTGAGGAAACGCATATGACCTTCATCGGGCCAAACTGCCCCACAGGGGAACTGGCGGAGACGGACGAGGCGCAGGAAGTATTGAAGCGCCTGGGATACCGATTTTATATTTCCGGCTTACGTACCACTTATTCTCTGCTTCAAAATGAGATGAAGATCACTTTGACCTGGGAGAATACCGGACTGGCTCCCATGTACTGGGACTGGCTGGTGACCATGTATGTCTATGATCAGGATGGGGAAATGATATATTGGGATACGGTGGATATGGATCTGACGCAGCTGATGCCGGGGACGCAGATAGTGACTGAGAACAGTTTCCCGTTTTCAGATCAGTTTAGCAGCGGTTTCATGATCGGGATCGGCATATCGAATCCGAATAATATTGATGAGAATATCAGGCTGGCAATGGATGTGGAGGAGATGGATCAGGTTCAGATCCTGTATATTTATGAAAGACCGTGAGCTGTCGTCTGACGGTGGTTTGGAAAGAAGGAAAAGGGAGGCATAAGTGATGGCACAAAACAGTGGCTTTCGGGTTTCTTTGTTTGGTGGTCATAAGAAGGCTGACGTAGAAGAATATGTAAAGAATCTGGAGCATGAAATGGAAATGCTCAAAATGCTCAACCGCAAGGATCGGGAGGATCTGGTGCGCAGGCTGGATGAGTCAGAGGGCACGACTCTCAGGCTGAAAGAGGACAATGGGCAGTGGGAGCAGGAAAGGGAAGACCTCAGGGAGGCAGCCGCACGCGGAGAGCAGGAGTTGTCAATGAGCAGGAAGGAGCTTGAGCTAAAGGCGCAGGAGCTGACCGAGAGTAAGGAAGAGCTGGAGCAGAAGGCGCAGGAGCTGACCGAGAGTAAGGAAGAGCTGGAGCAGAAGGCGCAGGAGC
>JAJPYH010000191.1 GCA_021205045.1 Lachnospiraceae bacterium
TTGGGACATTTTCTCTTGTGGTATATAAGGACATTATCATAAATGGCTTATACGGTGCGGGAGAAGCCCTTCTTCTTTGAAAACTGGAAGCCTTACAAAAAGCTCAGTCTCTACTCCCGTACTATGGTGAAAAACGTGCTCAGCGACCCGGGCCGTATGATGACCACCATCATGGGCGTGGTGGGTTGCATTGCCCTGCTGGTGATCTGCTTCGCGCTGAAGATGGGAATTGAGAATTCCTCCATCGTTCAGTTTGAGCAGTATTTCCTCTATGAGAATCGTCTGGTGGTGGATACGGAAACCGGCTCGGTGGAGGAGTTTGCCGCGATATTGGATGAGCATGAGATATCCTATACCCTGATCCAGGATAAGCTGAAGGCTTTCCGTGTGGACGGAGGCAGCTGGGACAGCGCCCATATCGTGGCCGTGGACGATTTTGATGAGCTTTCTGATTTTATGTATCTGGAGGATATCAGCACGAAGGAGACAGCGGACATTCCGGAGAACGGACTTCTGATCTCCAGAAAATGCGCCGAGGACAATAACCTGTCCGCGGGAGACACCATTGAGCTGATGGATTCCGAAGGAAATGCGAAGGAATTCGCGGTGGTGGGCGTGATTGAGCACTATCTGGCCTATAACCTGTTCGTGACCACTACGGAATATTATGAGGCGACCATGGGCGAAGAGGCCGACGCCTGCGTATTCCTGCTGAAGGGCGATATCGAAGGCCTCTATGAGCAGGTGCGGGATGTGGACGGCTTTCTGTCCCTGAAGGACAACAGTGAATTTGATGCGGACTCTTCCTCAATTAACCTGGTGATCATGATCTGCCTGGCGCTGTCCGCAGTGATGGCACTGCTGGTGCTGCTCAATCAGATTGTCATGCATATCAACCGCAAGGCGCGGGAGCTGGCGGTGATGCGCATCAACGGATACACGCTCAAGGAGACCCGGGCATACGTGTATAAGGACAACATCATCCTGACCATCCTGGGACTGATTCTGGGAAGCGGGGTCGGCGCAGGTCTTTCGTATATTATTATCCGCATTATCGAGAGCGGTGCCAGCCGTTACGTGCGGATTCCGAATATCCTGGCGCTTCTTTACGGCTGTGCGGTGGGCGCTGTCTTTGCCCTGATCGTCAACCTGATCGCCCTGCGCAAAATAAAGACATTGAATCTGACGAACGTGAGCGGAAACTGATGAACCCGCTCTGACGCCCCACATGGCTGCCATTTGCTGTTGTGGGGCAAGCGTCCATCGGATTTCCGACAACTGCGTTTCGGACAGGGGAGTGAAATGATTCCCCTGTCCGAACTTTCACACAAGGGGGGATTAACCTTGAAAAGCAGAAAAAAATAGTTGCGATTGTTGTACTGGCTCTTGCACTGATCCTAATTGCGGTGCTGGCGTTTTTCGCTGTGCGGGAGGAATCCTATCGGAATGTCAGCGTTCTGGAGACCGAGGGAACCGCCGCTCTGGAGCGCAATGAGGTGGAAATGCCGATTTACGCCCAGCTGGTGATTCAGTCGGAAGATAAGATCACCACCGGGGATGACGGGCTGGTGAGCCTGATGCTGGACGACGACAAATACGCCATCGTAGAGGAATCCTCCGAGGTGATTTTTGAGCTGGCAGGCAAAAAGAACAACGGCTCCATCCGCATCAGCCTCAACGCCGGTTCCATTTACAATGACATTGAAAACCCGCTGGGAGAGGACGATTCCTATGAGATCGTGACGCCCGATGGCGTGATGGCAGTCCGGGGAACAAAATTCCGGGTTTCAATTGTGAGAGCGGAGGACGGTTCCTACCGGGCCACCATTATCACTGTGTTTGACGGCAAGGTCTACGTGCAGGTGGATAATTCCAGCGGTGAAGACACTATGGTGGAGGCCGGGGAAGAGGCCGTTATCATGAAATATTTCGGGAATGAAGAGCAGGATGAGGAGGAAGCTTATCTGGTAAAGGACAGCGACAACTCCATCGACTACAGCAGATTGCCCCAGTGGCTGCTTGACCGGCTGGGAATCTCAGGTACGGAGAGCGGCTCCGATGTGTCGGATGAGTCATCCGAAGGCTCCGGGACGGAGGAAGATTCGGATGAGACGTCTGATTCTACCGGGAATGATACACAGTCAGAGACCGATGCTTCCAATGACGGTGAATCAGACCAGGAGAAAACAAAAGATGCAGAGTCCGGGACGAAAACGGGCTCAGAAACCGGAAGCACGGCAAAGTCAGATACAGAGGCAGAAGCGGAGACCGGCACGGAGTCAGAATCCGAAAGCGGGACAGAGGCTGAGTCGGAGACAGAAACAGGAGACGGGACAGAAACCGGCACGGAGTCGGATTCCGGAAGTGATTCAGATACAGATTCAGGTTCGGGAAGCGATTCGGACTCTGACACGGATTCCGATTCCGACAGTGGGTCAGATACGGATACAGAATCCGAAAGCGATGTCACAGCGCCTACGGCAGAGATCAGCGTGGATACCAATACCTGGAAGAGCCTGCTGAATACGATTACCTTTGGTCTGTTCTTCAAGGAAACCCAGACAGTGACCATCACCGCCTCCGACGATGAGAGCGGAATCGCGGGAATTTATTACTTTCTTTCCAACGAAGCGGTGGCTTCGGATGAGGACACTCTTGCCGCCCTTGCCTGGACGGAGTATTCCTCTTCCTTTACCATCAGCCCGGAAAATACTTATGTGATCTACGCCAGGGCAGTGGATGGCTCGGGCAACACCACCTACATCAGCTCAGAGGGGCTGGTGCTGGATTCCCTTGCGCCTGTTTTCAGCGGGATCACAGATCAGGGCGTTTACTGCGGCAGCGTGTCCTTTACCGTTACGGATGAGAGTCCGGCCGACACCAATGAAATCACTGTGACTGTGGACGGCAGCACCCTGGAGCCGGACAGCGGTAATACATATACAATCACCGCCAGCGGGCAGGATATGACCTGTCAGGTGGAGGCAGCGGATTTTGCAGGGAACAGCACTGTCATTTCCATCACCGTCAACCAGGCTCATACCTGTTTGTATGCGGCTGAAGGCACTACCATCACTGAGAGCTGCGCTTACTGCAGTGAACACAGTGTGTCCGTCACCCTGAGCGCTCCCTCGGGGACGCTGGTCTATGACGGCACTACCCTTCATGAAGCGGAGCTTTCCTACATCGGTACCCTTTCCGATGGAAATAACCTGACTGTCGCCTATCAGAAGGATGGCGCGGATGTCACCGATACCATCGGCGCGGGGACCTATACGGCCACAGTTACCCTTGGCACAGAGAGCGTATCGGTGGAGTATACTGTGGAAAAGGCCGAGGTGACGGCTCCCACCATTGACTCCAAAGTATACAGCGGTGAGAATCAGACCGCCGATGTGGCCGCAGGCGAACTCTATGAGGTCAGTGAAAATGCAGGAGGTACCGAAGCGGGTACCTATCCGGTGGTACTGAAGCTGACAGACAGTGACAATTATCAGTGGAGCACAGCTGAGGGCACGGTCAACGGAGATGAGCTTACCCTGTCCTTTACCATAACGGAAGGGCAGAATGTATGGACATCGGAGCTGTCCATGTCAGCAGACAGCTGGGTTTATGGCGATACCGCCGGGACGCCTGCTGCGGCGGCGGAGTATGGGGAGGTTGTGTATACCTATTACAAAGCTGATTATACGAACCTGGGAAGCACACAGCCCACGGACGCAGGAAACTACTATGTTCAGGCATCTGTGGCTGCGGATGGTGTGAACTATGAAGAGATAGTCTCAGACTATGTGGAATTCACCATCGGGAAGAGAGCGGTCACGCTGGTCTGGTCTGACGCGGGCGAGATGAATCTGGTCTATGACGGGACGGCAAAGACGGCCGCGGTCACACTGGAAAATGTGGTGGATGGCGATGACGTCAGCGCAGTTTCTCCCGTCTGCCTGTCAGGGGATACTACAAACGTTACCGCAGATGGCTTTATCTATACGGTAACGGAGCTGACCGGTTCAGACAGCGCAAATTATGAGCTGCCGGACAGCACGGAAAGTGAAGCCTATTATATTACAGCGGCGGAATTGTCAGATGAGGATTTCACCGTTGACACAGCGGATCAGACCTATACGGGATCAGCCATCACTCTGTCTTATTCCTGCAATAATACATTGATCACGGAAAATGATTATACGATTTCCTATGAATCCAACATCGACGTTGGAAACGGGCAGCTTGTGATTACGGGAACCGGCAACTTTACAGGGGAGCTGACTTATCTCTTTGCTATCGTGAAAGCTGACCTGACTGTGACCTGGCCGGAAAATCTTACCGGTTCCGCGGGCGATACGCTGAGTTCGGTTTCTCTGGACAGCTATACCGCTGCGGATGGAAACGGCACCTTCTCCTGGAATGCAGGGGATACAGTGCTTGTCTATGGCAGTAATAATTATACCATGACCTATACGCCGGATGATACGGACAACTACAATGAACTGCAGGCAAATATTTCCGTCTATGGCAATGACGTCACAGCGCCCACGGCTCAGATCAGCGTGGATACCAACATCTGGAAGAGTCTGCTCAACACCATTACTTTCGGTCTGTTCTTCCAGGAGAGCCAGACAGTGACCATCACCGCTTCCGACGATGAGAGCGGAGTGGCGGGAGTTTATTATTATCTTTCCAATACGGCGGTAGAAACGGATGAAGCCACCCTTTCCGGCCTGGCCTGGACGGAGTATTCGTCTCTCAGCATCAGCCCGGAGAATACTTATGTGATCTACGCGAAGGCAGTGGATGGAGCGGGTAATACCGTCTACATCAGCTCAGAGGGGCTGGTACTGGATTCCCTGGCGCCTGTTTTCAATGGAATCATGAATCAGGGGGTTTACTGCGGCAGCGTGTCCTTCACGGTCACAGACCAGTGCGAGGCCGACACCAATGAGATCACTGTGACGGTGGACGGCAATACTCTGGAACCGGACAGCAGTAATACATATACAATAAGCGCCAGCGGGCAGGATCTGTCCTGTGAGGTGACGGCAACGGATTCCGCAGGGAACAGCGCTGTCATTTCCGTCACGGTGAACCAGGATCATACCTATGTGTATGAGACGGAGGGCACAACCATCACGGAAAGCTGCGCCTACTGCAGCGGACACAGTGCGTCCGTGACCCTGAGCACGCCTTCGGGAACGCTGGTCTATGACGGCAGTTCTGTCCATGAGGCGGAGCTTACCTACACCGGCACCCTTTCCGAAGGAAATAACCTGACTGTCACCTATCAGAAGGATGGCGCGATTGTCACCGATACCAGCGGAGCGGGAACCTATACGGCCACCATTACTCTGGGCACAGAAAGCGTGTCAGTAGAATATACTGTGGCGAAGGCAGAGGTGGAAGCTCCTGCAATTGCCTCCAAAGAATACAGCGGTCAGAATCAGACCGCCGATGTGGCCGCAAGCACGCTCTATGAGGTCAGTGAAAATGCAGGGGGCGCCGATGCAGGCACCTACCAGGTGGTACTGAAGCTGACAGACAGTGACAACTATCAGTGGAGCACAGCCGCCGGCACGGTCAACGGAGATGAGCTTACCCTGTCCTTTGAGATTACAACCGCGGTCAACGCATGGACGGAAACACTGACCATCACAGGATGGACCTACGGGGATACGGTGAACAGTCCCAGTGCGGTAGCGGAATTTGGCAGCGATACCATTACTTATACTTATTACAGTGAGGCAGGGGGCACGGCTCTGACCTCCCAGCCCACAGCTGCGGGCACATGGTACGTGCAGGCATCCATTGCGGCAACAGACAATTACAGCGCCCTTACCTCCGGTTATGTGTCCTTTACCATTGTGCAGAGAGAAGTGACCCTGACCTGGTCGGAGCTGGATGAGAGCAGTCTGGTGTACGATGGAACGGAGAAAACAGTCACGGTGACGCTGGGAAATCTGGTATCGGGTGATAACGTCAGTGCGGACACAAGCCTGATCGGGGATAACATCAATGTCACAACAGAGGGCTTTTCCTATTCCGTGACAGAGCTGACGGGAAACGACAGCGCCAATTATGCACTTCCCTCCGATGTGTCTTCCGCAAGCTATGTGATTACAGCGAAGCCGCTGAGCGCGGATCTGTTTACGGTGGATGAGACCGATCAGGCCTATACGGGCAGCTCGATTTATGTGTCCGCCTCCGCCAATAATACGACCACCCTGCCAGGAAGCAATTACACTATATCGTATACGGATAATGTGAATCCCGGACAGGCGACGGTAACGATCACCGGCATGAACAACTACCAGGGAACGCTGACTTATCATTTCAACATTATCATGTCGGTGACGGTTCCGTCTGCGGACACCACGGTGTATACATACAATGACGGGGCGCAGACCTACGGCCTGACAGAAAGCTCCTATTATGAGATCACCGGGAACGTACAGACAGACGCGGGAACTTATACGGTGACTGTCAGCCTGAACGATACCGCTTATTATAAGTGGAGTGATAATACGACCAGTGACAAGACCTATACCTTCACGATCAACAAGGCGGATCTGGAGGTGCCCACTGTTGCGGACAGGGAGTACACCGGCGGGGAACAGCCCTCCGGCCTGAGCAGCACAGATTATACGGTTTCTGAAAATGAAACAGAGCATATCAACGCGGGCACCTATACTGTGGATCTGACCTTAACCAATGAGAATTATCAGTGGAGCGGCAGTGCGGGCAGCGACACAGTAACAGTGAGCTATCATATTACCCAGGCGGAGAATGAGTGGCTCAGTGAACTGTCCATTACCGATTGGACTTATGGGTCGTATGACGCGGCGTTAAACGCGCCCTCCATTACCGCAAAATTCGGAGAGGCGCAGTATTCCTATTACTGGTATTCCAGCTATAGTGAAAGCTATTATGAAATTTCGGATATTACCGAAGAAACGGGCGGAGCGTTTTATGTGAAGGCCACTGTTGCGGAAACGGAAAACTATCAGGGACTGGAAACAGATTATGTGGAATTTACCGTCTATGGCACAAGGCAGCTGACATTAGATAATTTCACATTACCTGAGAGTATGACTTATACGGGAGAGGCACTGGAACCGCTGGTTGCCAATGACACCCAGCAGACGTATACTGTGACTTATGAGAACAATATAGAGCCTGGAACCGCCACGGTTATCATTACCGGAACAGGAGCCTATACAGGCAGCACCCTGATACTTACCTTTGAGATCGTAGCGGCGGATTCCACCGCAGCCAGCGTGAGCAGGACCCTGGACATGGCAGCAGGCACAGTTGACCTGCTGCTGGTGCCGGTGCTTTGCGGCGAGCTGTTCCTGAATGGAAAGAAAAGGAAAGAAAAGCAGTGAGAAAGCCAGGAGAAAAAAAGAAATCGCGTAAACTTCGCAAAAAGGATCTGGCTGCCGCCCTCCTGATCGGGCTGCTGACCTTCCTGTGCGTGTATTTTCAGTGGTTCCGCGCGCTGGAGCTGCCGCTGGAGGACTCTGTCTACCAGAGATCCAACCATGTGGACTCCTCCATCAAGATCATCGCCATCGACGAGAAATCCCTGGAATCCCTGGGGCAGTTTGAGACCTGGTCACGGAAGATCTATGCGGATCTGATTGAGATTCTGGACGGGGGAGAGTATTCCCCCAGGGTCATCGGCTTTGATGTCCTGATGGTCAGTGAGAAGGGGGAGGGGGATCAGCAGCTGATTGAGGCCTGCAGGAAGTATTCCAATATCGTCATGGCCAGCAACCTGGTGTTTTCCACAAAGATTGAGACCGTGGACGGGGTGAGCACCGTGAACTCTCTCCATATCGATATGGTGGAGACGCCCTTTGGTGAGCTGGAAAATCTGGTCCGCGCAGGATTTGCGAACACGGTGCAGGACGCCACGGACAACAGTGTGTGCTATACCTACCTGACATTGAGCGGCTACCAGTCCTTTGCCGCCGCCGTCACCCAGATGGCTCTGGAGAGCGACGGGGCGGAAGTGACGGATCCTGTGGAGCTGGTGCAGGCGGATGCCAACGACGGAATCTATATTGACTATACCGGCGGTTCCGGCTCCTATGAAATTCTTTCTCTGATCGATGTACTGGAAGGAAACATTCCTGCGGAGGCGTTTGCGGACAGCATTGTGCTGGTGGGCGCGTACGCGGCCGGGATGGGAGATTCCTATCTGGTACCGGCACAGAGGGGAAGTCAGATGTACGGGGTGGAGATTCACGCGAATATCATTCAGAGTCTGCTGGAGCAGCGGTCTTTGGTGTATGTGAACCGGGTGGCTAACGCCCTTTGCTATGCTTTGCTTGCTCTGGGGCTGACTCTGCTTGCCTGTGTCATCAGAAACCTGGGCAGCTTTCTGATCGGCGCTGCTCTGATCGGGGGAGAATTCCTGCTCTGCCTGATGCTGGATGAGCGGGGAATCGTGATCAATATGCTGGCGCTGCCGTTAGCCGTGGCGCTTGCCCTGATCTGGAGCATTGTGAGCAAATACGCGGCGGAGGCCGTGCAGAAGCGCAAGATCATGCATGCCTTTCAGAAATATGTGGCGCCCCAGGTGGTGGAGGAAATCTCCAAAAACCAGGATTATCAGTTAAAGCTTGGTGGAGAGAAGCGGCACATCGCCGTGCTGTTCGTGGATATCCGCGGCTTCACACCCCTTTCCGAGGCGCTGCAGCCGGAGCAGGTGGTGGAGATTCTGAATGAGTACCTGAGTCTTGTGACGGACGCCATTTTCAAAAACGGCGGAACCCTGGATAAATTTATCGGAGACGCCGCCATGGCTGTTTTCAACGCGCCCTTTGACAGTGATGATTATATTTACCGGGCGGTTTGTGCGGCCAGAGATATTGCCGCAGGCAGCGACCGGATCGGAGCCACCTTTATGGAGCGCTTTGGCAGAAAGGTGAGCTACGGAATCGGAGTCAACTGCGGAGACGCGGTGGTGGGAAATATCGGTTCGGAGTTCCGCATGGATTACACCGCCATCGGCGATACGGTGAATACCGCTGCCCGTCTGGAGGCAAACGCCAAGGCGGGGCAGATCCTGATCAGCGAGTTTGTCTATGAGAGCCTGAAGGACCGGATTGAGGTCACCGAGGTGGGCGTGATTCCTCTGAAGGGAAAATCACAGGGCATTATGGTGTATCAGGTGGACAGTGTGAATGAATAAGGCAAAAAAGAAGGAGACGAAAATGATTTACAGCGGAATACCGGATCTGGAGCATCTGGAGGAATGGACTGCCCTGGGAGTCCCCTTTGAATATGATGATTTTATGTACCCCGGGATACTGGAGCAAAAGGAGGAGGTGGACCGGCGGGTCCGGGCCTATCTTGAGGCCGGGCGGGATACCAGCAGAGACACCCTGCATGGCCCCTTTCTGGACATTACCGTGCATTCCTCGGACCGCCTGATCCGGGAGGCCAGCGATTACCGCCTCCGGCAGGTCTGTGAGATTGCCATGCGCATGAAGGTGCGGGGGATGATCGTCCACACCAACTTCATCCCCAATTTTTACGAGCCCACCTACCGGCAGGGCTGGATTGACCGGAATGAGGAATACTTCCGCAGATTCATGGAGGACTACCCGGACATTGATATTTACATGGAAAATATGTTTGACGAAGAGCCCGACCTGCTGGCTGCGCTGGCGGAACGCATGCAGGGCACCCGCTTTTCTGTCTGCCTGGATATCGCCCACGCCAACATCTCAAAGACAGACGTCTCTGTCTGGCAGAAGCTGTGCGATCCTTATGTGTCTCACTATCACATCAATGATAACGACGGCCGGATCGACGCCCACTTACCCCTGGGCAGCGAAGAGGGAACCCTGGACTGGAGACAGGTGCTGCCCACATTAAAGCCGGGAGTGTCCGTCCTCATTGAGGTGAATTCTCTGGAGAAATACAAAAAGAGCCGGGAGTACCTTTCTTTATTGGAAAACTCCTCTTATGAATGACAGGAAAAGCTTCAAATGATCACATTCGTTTCTTCTTTTAAAAAAGAGCCCCGACCTTCCGTACCACGGATGCCTTTTACCCGTATGGACGCATTCCTGATCCTGGCTTTCCGCGTTGTCTATGGAATGGTAGCTTTTTGGAACCTGGGAAGCACCCAGACTCCTGCAACAGAATACTCCATCACGTCCGGGGAGAGCCTGGTCTTTGATTTTGGGGAAGATCCCGGGCTTTTGGAGATGTGCTGGTATCTGAGGGATGTGGACTATATTACTTTTACAGTGGCAAGCAGGAATTCCGAGGAGGAAGAGTGGTCGGAAGAGGAGGGGACGACCATGGGAAAGGGCTTTTACTGGTCCTCCTACACCCTGAGCACTTCCGGAAGATATCTGAGGCTGACAATTCAATCGGCGGGGGCCTCCATTGCGGAGCTGATTTTCCTGGATGAGGATGGAGAGATGGCAGTCCCGGTCAACGCGGCGTCCACGGAAGCCCTTTTTGACGAGGCGGAGCTTTTTCCGGAGGATATGGATTACCGGAGCAGCACCTACTTTGACGAGTACCTGTATGCCAGGACGGCCTATGCATTTCTGAACGGAACTGAGGCTGCCGAGATCACCCACCCGCCCATGGGGAAAATCCTGATGGCGGTGGGTGTGGCACTGTTTGGCGCTTCCCCCTTCGGGTTTCGCTTCATGGGGACGCTGCTGGGCGTTCTGATGCTGCCCTTTATTTATCTGTTGTGCAGGGATATGACCGGAAACCGGACGCTGGGGGCCTTCGCCTGTTTTCTGTTGTCCTGCGATTTCATGCATTTTGTGCAGACCAGGATGGCTACCATCGACGTGTTTATCACGTTTTTTACGCTGCTGATGTTTTATTTCATGTATCAGTACAGCTGGATGAGCTTTTATGACACGCCGCTGTACCGCACGTTCCTTCCTCTGGGGGCCTGCGGGGTCTGCTTCAGCATGGGGGTCGCCTGTAAATGGACCGGATTCTACGCCGGAGTCGGCCTGGCGATTCTCTTTTGCCGGGTGCTGTACCTGCGTGTACGGGAGTATGGGTATGTGAGGGGAAAACTGGAGGGCGAAAGCTGCGGGAGTGCACGGAAAATGCCGGAGGGCGAAATCTACGAGAGCGCACGGAAAATAAAAGAGACCGAAGGCTGCGAGCAAACGCAGAAAATACATGAGGGGGAAGATTACGGAATTTCCTGCGACAAAGTCATTGAAAACTTTTGGAAAAATATGATCGCAACCCTGGCCTTTGCCTTCCTTTTTTCCTGGTCATTCCGTCTCTGATTTACCTGCTCTCATACATCCCGTTCTCGGACGGAACTGGAGCGGGGCTCCTGACACGCATGATCAGCAATCAGCGGTATATGCTCCGCTACCACACCACGCTGACCGGTGAGCACACCTTTGCCTCCTCCTGGTATACCTGGCCGCTGATGTTAAAATCGGTGCTTTATTATTCCAACACCATAGACCAGACACTGCGGCAGGGAATCAGCGGCATGGGCAATCCGCTGGTCTGGTGGGCGGGGATTCCGGCGTTTTTCTATCTGATTTATTTCTGTGTGAAGAATTACTTCTCTGAGAGAATCTCCGGAAGTGCAGGAAATCGCAGGAATGCGGGAAATTGCGACAATACAGGAAATCCTGGCAATGTGGGAAATCCCGAAAATGCAAAAGACCGGAAAAGCCTGGCTTCGGGGTCTGGCATGGAAACAGAACTGTATCCGGTGCAAAGTGCCGGTTTCCTGCTGGTTGCTTACCTGTCCTGCTACCTGCCCTGGTGCCTGGTCAGCCGCACCACCTTCATCTACCATTATTTTCCCTGTGTGCCCCTGGTGGTCTGCATGATCACAGTCAGTCTGGCCCAGTTAAAGAAACGAATGAGCGGCAAAAAATTCACCGCACTGCTTTTGATTTACAGTGCGGCGGCTTTGGGGCTGTTTGTGTTATTTTATCCTGTTCTCTCCGGCAGGACGGTATCGAAGGAGTTTGTGGAAACCTTCCTGGAATGGCTGGATGGCTGGAGGCTGGTGTTATGATGGCCAGAGACTTTCAAAGCCTGAGAGCGGTCGGCTGCTACTATGATGGTCTGAGACTTTCCGGCCTGAGATTGGTATAATAATGGTCAGAGGTTTTCTCTTCTGAGACTGGAAAAGCTGAAATCTGTATACTGCTCCTTCACAGCCGGATATTTCAGGCGGCTGATGGGGATGGGCTGACCGTTTTTCAGAAGAAAGCGGTCCTTTTCCAGGTGGTCAACCGCCTCCAGGTTCACCAGAACTCCCTTCATACAGTCACAGAAAAAGGGATAGGGGAGCAGAGCGTCCGCAAGATCAGCCTGGCGCATGGCCAGGGGACGGCAGCTGCCATCCTTCATATGGACCTGCACATGCCGCCTTTCATACTCTGTGTAGACAATGTCATGGAGAATAAGCGTTTCCTCCCCGGATTTGCCGGGCACCAGTATCATCTCCTGATCCTCTGAGATGGAGGCGCTGCAGCGCTCAAGGGCTCTGGCGAGCTTCTCATAGCTGTAGGGCTTGAGCAGGTACCAGGAGGAATTTACATCGTAGCTTTCCACCGCAAACTCCGGTGTCTCGGTGGTAAAAATCAGACAACTGTCCACGCCCTTTGCCCGCAGATGCCTGGCGGTATCCATCCCGGTCATTCCCGCCATGTAGATATCAAGGAAAATAATGTCAAAACGCCCCCTGGTGCTTCTGACATATTCCAGCAGAGCCTCGCCGTTCTCAAAAAGTACTGGCGCTGTCAGAGACTCCCTCCGGTTTTCCTTCATCCATCTGTCGACGTCCTTTTGCAGTTTCTCCCGATCCGCCGGGAGGTCATCCACAATCGCAACTTTCATAGGCTTCCCCCGTCCATGCTCATTGTGAGTTACTCCTATCCGTTTCCCTACATGCGCAGCTGCCCTCTTTGCGTGCGTTCCTGTGTTTGATGAAGTCAATGTGCCCATGTGGGGCTGATTATTCACAGCTGCTTTTACTACATGCGCACACACGCCGCGCAATTTACGCTCTCTGTATGTTTTCCTGCCCCTGACGGGGCCAAAAATGCTTATACTCAAAAAGTATAGCATGTTTTTTACTTTCCAGCAATTGATAAATTGAAGACTTTGTGTTATCATTTTCATGGAGTAAAATGAGAGTTTGGATCATACAGACAATGAACATCAAAACACGGAGGTACTCTTATGAAAGTAGTCGTCAATAAACTGAAAAAGAACGCCATCATCCCCACACTCAACAAGGTGGACAGCTATGACATTTACGCCTGCATGGACACCCATTTCGTGACCATCGAGCCGGGCAAGTCAGAGCTGATCTCCACGGGCTTACAGCTCATCATCCCCGAGGGCTATGTGGGACTGGTCATTTCCAGAAACGGTCTGGCAGCCAGACGCGGCCTTCGCATCGCCAGCGGTTCCATGATCGTGGAGAGCGATGTGGAGCTGGTGATCCCCATCCACAATGATTCTTATGATTATATGACTGTGGAGAACGGCTTTAAGATCGCCAAGCTGGTGCTGATCAAGAACAGCGAGATCGAATTCGAGGTCAATGAGTAAGGCAGCTGTCGTAAAGCGGCAGAGATACTGATCACAGTCGCTTTCCTGCAAGACACCTCATAAACAGACATCAAAATCCAATCAGATATGAGTTTTTATACAGAAGACTCATCTGATTGGATTTTTTTTGACTTTATAGGAAATTCCGATTTTTAGACAACCAAAAAGAACAGATGTTC
>JAJPYH010000083.1 GCA_021205045.1 Lachnospiraceae bacterium
CGTAGGTTTTGCAAGCCTTTATTTGCGGGCATTTGGAACATCGAATTTAATTCTAACATTTTTTTCCATCAATGAGGATGGTAACCCATCATCACCGTTGACCATGAGAAGAACCTCATGCCCGGAATCAAAAGCGCTGCCGTTTTTACAATGAACCATTGCAAAAACGACAGCACAATCTCTGTTTACAAAATCAAATATCCACTCTGTTTCAAAGCCGTTAAAACAGCCCTTTACAAACCCATCTTACAAAATCGACCTGCACAGCTGAGCGTCCGGGTGAGCAATCACGGAGGAATCCAGATACATTCCATTAGGCGCCACAGCATTCTTCGCACGGTCAATGGCAGCCTGAACCGCAGCCACTTCACCAGTCAGGTAGATGTAGGATTTGCCGCACATCCCCTTTGCAATACGAAGCTCAATCAGATCTACTATAGCCGTCTTGGCAGCTTCATCCGCAGCCACGATGATAGAAGCGGCATCGTATGTTTCCAGAATGCCCAGGGCACTGATATTTTCTACATGAGTAGTACCGTAGATGGCCGGAAAAATGCTCTCATGAGGATTGCCCAGCACAAAGCTGTCAATAAAATGCTCCTCCGATACAGTCTTCGCCGCATCCACCGCACTCCGCACCGCACTCAGATCCCCCGCAATCAAAGCTATGTATTTACCGGGACAGACCACCTGAGCCTCTAAAAGTTCCACTGCTGCAGTCTTCACCATAGTATCCGCCGCAGTCACGCCGGAGGAAACCGTCTTAAACTCTATCATTCCAATTGCTTTTGCCATACTTGCCAACCTCTTTTACCTTTTTTATTTCACTGTCATGAAATATAGAAATTGCAGTCCTTACGCGGTAATTTCAATGTATCTGTCTGTCACATCCGTCACAGTTCCGCAGATAGACGCATGCACCGGCACACTCAGTCCCTGCGCCGCCTCTGCGATCTTCTGTCCTCTGGTCACTTTATCGCCTTTCTGCACCGCGCAGACAGCGGGCACCCCGATATGCTGGGACAAAAGCTCCCTCACCCGCTTTACCGGACGAACCTTGTCATCCAGAGGCGCCGGGGCATCATATTTGGTCAGACCAAGCCTGGCCTCCAGCCGGTTCTCAGGTACCCGCCGATATTCTCTGGATTCCTTCACAGGAGCCGGTACAACGCCCTTAGGGGCTTTAATCCCGGCCTTTCTGAGACCATCCTTGCAGTCCGCGATCAACGTTCTGGGAGATAATCCCTGCGGGCAGGAGAACATCTCGCATAAGCCGCAGCTTGAGCAGAAAAACAGATTTAAGTATGCGTCCAGATCCCCATAATCATGATTGCTGAAGGCTCTCATAAAACGATGTGGCTCAATGGGGTGCCCAAGATTGTGACGGGGGCACAAATCCGTGCAGGTCTCACACTGACAGCAGGAGGCTGCCGCCCGTTTCATTCCGATGGACGCGGGCATGGTCTTCTTTAAAATAATCTGATGATCCTTCGGAAGCACTAAAACAGCGTTGGTCGTCCGGGTCACCGGATTCTCCGGGCTGCCGATATTCCCCATCATGGGGCCGCCCACAAGATAGACCAGATCCGCACCTGTCTCGCCGCCCGCCATGGCAACCACTTCTTTTAAAGAGGTTCCCAGGGGCACACGAACTGTAACAGGATTTTTCACCTCGCCGACCACAGTGACTACCTTGTCTACCACAGGTATCTTTTTTTCCAGCGCACGGTAAATATTGTAAACCGTTTCCACGTTGAATACAATCACACCTGCCTCGATGGGCAGGCCTCCCGGAGAAATCACCCGTCCGGTGGCCTCATAGATCAGCACGATCTCATCTCCCATCGGATAAGCGCCGGGCAAAAGCTTCAGCCGAACCTTCGGATACTCCTCAAGATACCGGTTCAACGCCTCAATAGTGCCTGTATATTCTTCCTTGATACCAATGATGGCCTCGTCAGCCTCCACTGCATCCGCAATCATGGCAAAAGTTCTGATAATCTCTTCGGCGTGCTCTTTCAGAAGCTGTCTGTGCAGCTTTAAGAGGGGCTCACATTCCGCGCAATTCATCAGAATGGTATTGGCCCGTTTATCAATTTTCATATAGGTCGGGAACCCGGCTCCGCCGGTGCCCACCACGCCGTTCTCTTTTATAATCCCGCTTAACTCTTCTACAGTCATATTTTCAGTTCCATTCACCTGCAAAATCCATTTTTACTTCCCAGGTCATCCAGGAAATCCCATTATCTGCATGCCGGTTCCTGTAGCTGACCGCACCTTCAAATGCAGTCTCACTCCAGCCCTGTCGGATCATCAATAATTCCCACAATGGCGGCATCCACCGGCGCATCCTCCATACCGCAGCCGATCCGGGCGGCACTGCCGCAGGCTACCAGCACATACTCGCCAATCCCCGCGCCGATATTGTCAATGGCGATCAGATTTCCCCCGTTTCCCTTCATACTGGGAACGGGCTCAATGATCATGAATTTATTTCCTACCAGATTATCATTTTTGCGGGTGGAGACAATACTGCCTGTCACTTTTCCTATCAGCATACTTCTTTCCCCACTGTTACTGTGAAATATCGTGAACGACTTCATGTCGTTCCCATTATTTAATGATTGTCACCGTATCGCCGGTTTTGATCTTGCTGGCATTGGCCTCGTCTGTATCAATGTGCATCTCCAGCGTGAAGGTTGGGCTGACACGAATCTTCACCTGATTGAAGACGGTACCTCTCTCATTCTCCGCTTTCACGGACACAATATCGCCGTCATGCACCCCTGCTGCCTGAGCATCCGCCGGAGTCATATGGATGTGACGCATGGCCACAATACAGCCCTCTTCCAGATACAGCGCCCCCTTGGGCCCCACAATGGCAATGGGAGAGCTCCCTGCAGTATTGCCGGACTCCCTGATTGGCGCCTTGATGCCAAGCTTAATGGCGTCCGTGGCGGAGATCTCCACCTGGGAAGCCTTCCGTACTGGTCCCAGTACTCTGACATTTTCTATGGCTCTAAGCTTGATGCCGACCAGAGTCACAGTCTCATTGGCCGCGAACTGACCGCCCATCAAATCCTTCTTTTTCGTTAATTGATACCCCTTCCCGAACAGCACCTCCACGTGCTCCTGGGTCAGGTGAACATGCCTTGCGGATACGCCCACAGGTACCACATATCCTTTTTCATTCGGCCTGTTATTCTCAATCGCGGCAAGCACCGCTTTTGTGATCATCTCGATTTCTCTTGCTTCCAAAGTCGTCACCTGTTTTTGTGCCCGTCCGACTTCTGCTTGTCAGAAATGCAGACTGACACTCACTTTCCCCATTGATCTGATGTTATAAAGATCCCTGCATCATATTCATTCCGGCATTCAGAACTTCTGACTGCCGTATGCACATCAGGGCACACAGAAGATGCCCTGATATACATAAGCTGCCGCTCCTTTCCTCAGAAAAGAGCCTCAATCCTGTCATTTTCCCCGTACCGCGGAAATCTATTAAGCCTTTACAGACGGCAGAATCATCTCCACATCGTTGTGGGGCCTGGGGATTACATGAGTAGCAATCAGCTCGCCCAGCTTGCCGGCAGCAGCAGCGCCGCTCTCCACAGAGCTCTTCACTGCGCCTACATCGCCGCGAACCATCACGGTTACCAGTCCGGAACCGATCTTCTCGGTGCCGATCAGCTTCACGTTTGCGGATTTGCACATTGCGTCCGCAGCCTCGATTGCCGCTACCAGTCCTCTGGTTTCCACCATTCCTAATGCTTCCTGTGCCATTGTTTGTTTCTCCTTTCTTGTGACAGACTCTTTGTCTGTGCTATCCTGAATTTGATTAGTTACTTTATTTTCAGCCTGCGCGTCACCCTTTGCCGCACCTGCTGTTTTCGCCGCACGGGTTTTGCCCGATGCGGTTACTGGCTTTTCCGGTTTTTGTTCTTCAGCCATTCAGCTTCTCCTTTGTCTAAACGGGTATGTCTTTTCTGAACCTGCTGGCGCTGACTTTAGCAAGACGAACGATCTCCGGATGGGGATTAGCGATCACGCCATGGGATACCGGTTTCTTGATGCACTGCGCACAGGCGGTATCCACAGCCTGAGTGACAGCCGCAACCTCCCCCTGCACTACCAGGGTTACCAGTCTTCCGCCCATTTTGCGCTCCCAGGTTACCAGTTCCACCTCTGCAGTTTTACACATGATATCCAGCGCATCCATGGCTGCCGCCACCCCGGATACTTCGATCAGTCCATACGAACTTCCCATTTTTCTTCCTCCGTTACTATAATACACGGATTTCCTCACAGAGCGCCCTGCGGGTGTCCGCACTTCGCACTCTTAAAATTCCCCTTGTATCATCAGATCTTGGGCAAAATGGACTCCACGTCCTCGTGAGGTCTGGGAATCACGTGGGTTGCAAACAGCTCGCCCAGCTGCGAAGCTTTCACTGCCCCGGCTTCCACTGCCGCTTTTACCGCGCCCACATCGCCGCGGACCATCACGGTCACCAGTCCGGAACCGATCTTCTCCGTACCCACCAGGGTAACCTCCGCGGCCTTGGTCATTGCGTCCGCAGCCTCAATCGCCGCGGTCAGACCTCTGGTCTCGATCATTCCCAATGCTTCCTTTGTCATTATCCTGTCCTCCTTTTTCAAAGCAGTTCCTGCTTTTCATCTATTCATTTCTGATACATATTCACGAGTCTGAAAATCCGGATACATTAATTCTCTTTCTCGTGTCATACCTTGTCAAAACCGCTGAGCTTCAGCATCTTACAGGTGTCGTCCGTCGGATTGGGGATCACATAATGCTGTACCACTCCGGACACCGTTTTGGCCATCTCAATTCCCGCTGCCATGGCAGCCTCCACATCTGAAATACTGCCGCGGAACTTGATGGTTACCAGAAGCGGCACCGGAAGGGAGTCGGCGTTGGCAGGTTTATTTTTATCAAAGTTTTCCAAAGTCACGCTGGCTGCCTTACACCCGGCGTCCGCTGCCATAAAGGCGCAGACCAGGCCGTATACCTCCAGAATTCCGACTGCTTGATTCACGTTGGATTCCTCCTATAACGATCAGTTGCCTTTTCATCGGCGTTCTGTTTTCATCGAAAACCGCCAATGTGCCACACCTGCAATTATTTGTTGATAATCGCAATCTTTAAGCCCTGCATGGACAGGTTGGTTTTAAGCGCCTCGTTGATCTGATCCAACGGGAAGGTATGTGTGATCAGCTCATCCATGGGAAGACCAATCTTCTTGGCGCCCTTCAAGAACTCAAAGGTAGTGGCATAATCTCTCAGCGTATACACCCAGCTGCCCACCGTGGTAATCTCCTTGGAGCAGATGTCAAAGTGAGGATTGATCGTAGCGTCGCCGCCGTTGACAAAGAAGCCCAGCTCGCACAGACCGCCGCCGTTGCGGATAAACTTATAAATATTGGAGTGACCTGCGGGAGATCCGGTGCACTGGAATGCAAAATCCGCCAGATGTCCGCCAAACTCATTGGCCACTGCGCCCGACAATGCCTCGATGCCCTTGTGATCCTTGAAATTCACGGTACCGGTGGCTCCCATCTTCTTTGCAAAGTCCAGTCTCTTCTGCTCGCCGTCCACGGCAACAATCTGCTGAACGCCCATGGTCTTTAAAACCGCAATGCAGATCAGACCGATGGGACCGCAGCCCTGCACCACCACTCTGGAATTGAACCGGAGGATGTTGGTGGACTTTGCTCTCTCTACCGCGTGTACCAGCACCGCGCAGGGCTCGATCAGGACTCTGGAGTACAGATCCAGGTCGCTGACATTAAATACGGTGGAGCCTCCTCTGATGAAAATATAATCCGAGAACCAGCCGTTCAGGTGATAATCATCATCCGGAAGGAGTCCGTATACATCGGCTCCGCCCACATTCTGCTTATTCAGATCATACATGGTGATTTCCGGATCATCCTTGAAGATCATGCAGGTAACAACCTTGTCGCCCAGGTGCAGATCCTTGCCGGCACTGTCCTTTTTCACATTCTTGCCCATCTTCACAATCTCACCGGTGCCCTCATGGCCCAGCGCCACAGGGATCAGGGAGAAGGGGTCTTTTCTGAACTCATGAGCGTCGGTTCCGCAGACGCCGCAGCCTTCCACCTTGACCAGAATATCATCATCTCCCACCGGGGGAATAGGATATTCCTTTACGTCAAAATGCTCCAGGGAAGTCAGAACAGCCACATGAGCGGTTTTCGGAATGGGCTGCCCTGCCGCGCTGCTGCCTGTACCTGCCGCACTGCTGACGCTCTTTCCTTCCATACTCAGAAGAACCTGTCTGACAATATCTTCTACATTTACATTATTCAGATCCATTTTTTGATCCTTTCTTTATTCTATCTGATACATAAGCTGTCTGTCATCACACACCGTCTGCACTTGGTAAAGCTCTTCGCGCTGGTCAGACCTTCGCCGGTCCGGCTGGCAATGGTAAAGGTGGCATAACCCTCTCCTCCGAAGCCCAGCGCCGCATAAGACGGTCCGTTCTTAACCAGAATAGCTGTATCAATGGCCTTGGCGTATTTGGTGATATTGTCCACATTCTTGGAATGGATATGAGCGGAATGACGGTTGCCATGCTCCAGCCATACTGCTTTCTCCACAGCGTCATCAAAGTCCTTCGCCCTGACAATTCCCAGAATAGGCATCATCAGCTCTGTGGTGATCAGCGGATGCTCTTTTTCGCCCTCAAAAATAATGCAACGGATATTATCCGGCACTTCCACGCCGATCATGGAAAGCAGTACCTTCGCGGATCTGCCTACACACTTACGGTTCAGAGCGCCCTTTTCCGTGATCACGGTCTTCGCCAGCTTATCCTGTTCCTCCTTGGAAGCGAGATAGCATCCCTGCTCCGTGAGCATATAATGCATCAGCTCATCCATAATAGAGGAAACCGCTACGACCTCCTTCTCAGCGATGCAGGGAAGGTTATTGTCAAAGGTACAGCCGTTGACGATGTCCTGAGCTGCCTTGCGGATATCCGCCGTCTCATCCACCAGGGCGGGCGGATTGCCTGCTCCGGCGCCGATCCCCTTCTTGCCGCTGGAAAGAACGGTCGTCACCACACCGGTGCCGCCGGTAGCGACCAGAAGCTGAATATCCTTATGCTTCATCATATAATTGCTGGTGGCCACAGTGGGCTTCTCCACGGTGCAGGCCACGTTGTCAGGGCCGCCCGCCTCAATGGAAGCTTCATTGATCATATTGATGGCAAAGATGGTGGTCTTGACCGCCTGCGGATGGGGGTTGAACACCACGGTATTGCCGCCGGCAATCATACCGATGGAATTGCAGATCACCGTCTCGCTGGGATTGGTGGATGGGGTAATCGCGCCGATCACACCAAAGGGACCCATCTCCAGAAGCGTCAGTCCTCTGTCGCCGGACCAGGCAGTGGTGGTGATATCCTCTGTTCCCGGAGTCTTCTCCGCTACCAGCAGATGCTTTAAGATCTTGTCGCCCACATTGCCCATGCCGGTCTCCTGAACGCCCATGCGGGCGATGGTCTCGGCATTTTCTTTTGTCTTCTTACGAATGTTGGAAATAATCTTTTCCCTCTGATCCATGGACATGTTGCGAACGATCTTCTGCGCCGCCTTGGCCGCCTGAATAGCGTCCTCCATCTCCACGAAGACACCGTGCTTGCCGCTGGGGCTTTCCGAAATCTGAAGCTTCGCCAGCACCTCCTGTACGATGTCGTTTACCATTTGTTCGTTCATATTCAGAACTCCTGTCTGTACGGCATATCCGCCGTACTGTTATTGCTGATGTTCTTATTCACAGCTGCTTTGCTGTCATGTGTTCAAACTGCCTCACTCCATGTGCAAAAGCATCTGCCGCATACCATTCTGCTCAAATTCCCGCTGCCATCTGTGCGAATACCTCCTCCGCGTAATGCGCCAGGTAAGTATCCTGCTCGGCCGTTCCTCCGCTGACCCCGAAGGCGCCAATGATGGCATTATCAATCTTTAAAGGCACTCCGCCGCCGAAAATCACAATCCTGCCGCCGTTGGTATACTGGATTCCATAAAGCGGCTCCCCCGGCTGACTCAGCTTTCCAAGCGCCTCTGTAGACATCTGAAAGGCAATAACGGTGTAGGTTTTATTTAAAGCCACATCGTAGCTGCCCATAAACGCGCCGTCCATACAGCGCACCGCCACCGGATTGCCATGGGCGTCCGCCACTGCAGTGACCACCTTCATTCCCATATCCCGGGCCTTTGCTTCCACTTTTTTCATCAAAAGCTCCGCGCTGTCCAAAGTAATATTGAAGGTGCGGTGAGTCAGCCGGGAAGCGGCCGCTCTCCCGATACCATTCCCGGCCAGAACGGAACGGACAATTTCTGAAATCACCTGTTCGTTGCGGCCGCCACTGCCATTTCCGGAAAATGAGCCTGCTTCCCTGTGCTCTGTCGCACTCATTATTTCATTCCAAGCTGAGCCAGCACCTGTTTGGTGATCTCCGCCACCACTTCGGGGCTGACATCCTTCGCTTCGTTATTAACTGAGCCAGTGACCGCGCCTACGTTGGAGGAAGAGCATCCGCCGCCGCAGTTGTGGCAGTTCTGGCCGTCCTTATTCAGGCACAGGTTGGCCGGATGCTTACCCGGCATGCCGAACTTTCTGCGGATCTCATACAGCTTCTCTACGGTAGCCTTGTCAAACTCCTTGGGGCCGCCCAGCTGCTTTGCCTTGTAAAGAAGCTCCGCGTAGAACTCCACGGACTCGGTCTTGTAGTACGCCGCGGTCAGGTCAGTGGACCAGGTCAGGGTGCCGTGGCTCTCCAGCAGTACTGCGTCATAATAGGGAAGATATTTTTCCAGATTGTCCGGAATCTCCATGGTAGAGGGAGTGCCGTACTCCGCAATCGGCACGCAGCCCAAAGCAATCACGGCTTCCGGCATAATCGGCTGGGTCAGCGGAATACCGGCAATGGCAAAGGCTGTCGCATAGGTAGGATGAGCATGCACCACTGCTCCCACATCCGGCCTCTTCTCATAGACTCTCATGTGCATTTTGATCTCAGAAGAGGGCTTAAAGCCGCGGTTGGCCTGGATCACATTGCCCTTCTCATCCACCTTGCAGATAAATTCCGGGGTCATGAAACCCTTGGAAACACCGGTAGGAGTGCACAGGAACTCATGGTCATTCAGCTTGACGGAAATATTACCGTCATTGGCAGCTACCATGTTTCTGTTGTAGATTCTCTTGCCGATGTCGCAGATCTGCTGTTTCAGTTCGTACTCATTTACCATTTTTCTGGTTCCTCCTTGAAATAATTAGGTAATGTTTTTATGTTAAATGTTAATTAACTGCCCTTCATTGTCCTGCGGATCATTGCCGGTTAAGTGAGATGAGGCTTCTTCCTGTTCCCAGGGAAGCACATCGCCGTCCTCCCGCAGATATTCCAAAAGCTCCGCCACGCCCTCTCCGGCCTTCGAATCCACAAAGAAAATCTTTTTGCATCCCGCCAGCCGAAGCCACTTTGCACTCCTTTCCGGATTGGCTCCCTCAACGTCGATCTTGGTTACGATGCCGATCACCTCCCGGTTGCACATGCAGGTCACATTGGGCGGATAGAGGGAAAAGGGCTCGGTGGCCGCCAGTAAAAGTCCCACAATCTGCGCCTCATAAGTGTAAAGCGCCAGCGCATGACCCAGCACATGAGTCTGCAGATATTCTCCCGGCGTATCAATGATCACATCAAAATTGTTAATATACTGCGTCTTATGGTAGGTAATGGTATTGCCCCTCAGCGCCTGCGTCAGCGTGGTCTTGCCGCATTCGCTGCGTCCCATGAAAATAATCTTTTTCATGCCGCTTCTCTCATGTCTTGGTCACCGGGCAGACGGTGTATCCCAGCACATCCTGTACATAGGTTAAAATTGCCTTTACCGCCGCTTCCACCTCTGAAACAGAGCCTGTAATAATTAAAGATCCGCTGAAGCGATCCACGAACCCCAGCTCCGCGCCGGAGGATTTTGCCGCGATATCCGCCATAATAATGGCCGTCTCCGCAGGGGAGACAGTCAGAACCCCGATAGCCGATTTCACATATTCTACTCTCGGGTCCAGCCCCAGCTTCTCATAGAGAATCGGATCCGGGTTGGCGATAATGTGCGCCAGGGTAATCTGGCGGCCCGGCACCAGCTCCTGTACAATGCGCTGTTTTCCATTCTCTGAGTCTTTATCTAAAAAAGCCACATCACCCTCCAATCTGACATTCCAGACTGCTGTTATTCTCAACCACTCTTTTGAGCATTTCCATATGCTCATTGGTCGGCGGCAGAATATCCTTCATCATATACTCCCGGCCCAGGCCCTCGTATTTATCCTGTCCAAGCCTGTGATAAGGCAGCAGATGAATCCTCTCCACCCCAGGCAGCTTGTCCGCGAAACGGGCAATGTCCCGGATTTCCTCCGCTGTGTCATTGAAGGTTGGAATCACCGGCACCCGGATGGAAAGCCTGGTCTGACCGCTTTGCGCCACCCTTCTGGCATTCTCCAGCATCAGCTCGTTGCTTCGCCCTGTAAATTCCTTATGCTTACGCGGATTCATATGCTTGATATCCATCAGATACTGATCCAGATACGGCAGGATGCTCTCGATCACTTCATATTTAGCACAGGCCATACTTTCCATGGCTGTGGGAATTCCCACTGCTTTCGCCGCATGAAGCAAATCCCTGGCAAAAGCAGGCTGACAGAGGCTCTCTCCTCCGGATAAGGTCAGGCCGCCGCCGCTTCTGCGGTAATAGCCCCTGTCCTTCTCCACCTCATGCATGGCCTCCTCCACCGTCACGTCCCGGCCGATGATCTTCGGCTTTCCCTGCACCATCATGGTCTGAATGGAATATTCCTGGGACTCCGGGTTACAGCACCAGCGGCATCGAAGCACACAGCCCTTCAGGAACACAATGGTCCGGATACCGTCACCGTCATGGATGGAGTAACGCTGGATATCAAAAATCCGGCCTTTTGTCTGTAAATAATCCATCTAGAACCCCTGCTCCGTCCTGCGGATGATGTCATCCTGCAAGGACTTGGAAAGTGTTGTAAACAATGCGCTGTAGCCAGCCACACGGACGACCAGATGAGCATATTTCTCCGGATGCTTCTGCGCGTCCAGGAGCGTATCCCGATCTACCACATTAAACTGCATGTGGCTTCCCTTCTGATCAAAATAGGTACGAACCAGCGCCACAAAATTGTCCAGCCCCTTCTCGCCGCTTAAGGCAGTGGGATGGAATTTCTGGTTCAGCAGTGTCCCGTTGGAAGCGATGCCATGATCCAGCCTGGATACAGAATTGGCCGTGGCTGTGGGTCCGTGTACATCCTTCCCCGCGGTAGGCGATACTCCGTCTGCCACCGGTGTATGAGCAAGCCTTCCGTCCGGCGTTGCCCCGGTCTGAGCGCCCAGAGGCACATTGGCTGATACCGGGTACAACCCGGCCTGGAAGATACCTCCCCTGGGATTTTTGTATTCCGGAAGCGTCCTGGTATAGACATAGGCCGCGTCTCTCGCCATGGCGTCCACCTCAGGATCATCATTGCCAAACTTCGGCACTTCTGCAATCCATTCCAGAATCTCATCAAAGCGCTTCTGATCTTCCTCGGAGATCTTCGCGGACTGCACCTGCTTCACAATGCCCTCCGCCGCGGCTGCGTCCACCGCAGCCCCCTGCTCCTTCAGACTTCCAATAATGCGCAGAGAAATATCCGCGATGCTGTCCTTGTCCAGTCCCTTGCCGAAATTCAGCATCAGCGCCCGCTTCAGTTCCTTCATGGAGACCTTCTTTTCCTCAAAGACCAGCTTCTTCACCGTAAATAAGGAATCCGCCACATTGGCAATTCCAAAGCCCTGAGGCCCGGTGAAATTATAAATGGCGCCGCCCTCCTGCAGGGACTTGCCCCGTTTCATGCAGTCGTCCACCATACAGGACTCGAAGGGAAGAGGGCAGAGCGTAGCGTGAGCCACATCAATACAGTTGTCCGCATTCACCAGCAGGGAAATAAAATAATTCATCTGTGCCTTGTAGGCGTCATAAAACTCGTCAAAGGAGGTCATCTCCTCCACAGGCTTTGTCTTCACACCTACAAGCTCACCCTTATCATAGCCGCTCTCAAACACAGTCTCCAGCGGTCGGCACATATTAAAGAACGCGGCATCATGCCAACCCTCGGTTTTGCCCGCCTTCTGAGGCTCCACGCAGCCGATAATGTTGTATTCTCTGGCGTCCTCCAGGGTCAGTCCTCTGCTCATCAGAGAGGGGATGATCACTTCGTCATTATAATAAGCGGGGAAACCAATGCCCGTTCTGGTCAGGCTGGCCGCTTTGATTAACAATGCGTGAGGAGAGCCGTTCCACACGCGGATAGACAGGGACGGCTGGGGCAGGAACACATGGGCAGAAGCGCTAATGCACATAAAGGACAGATCGTTGGTCACATCCTGACCGTTCCTGTCCTGCCCGCCCACGATCAGATTCTGGAACAGGCTGTAGCCCGCAAAGCCCTCGGCACTTACCGCGTCACGGCATTTATTTAAGTCATTTAATTTTACCCAGATGCAGTCGATCAGTTCCTGCGCCGCCTCACGGGTGATCGCGCCGCTGTCCAGATCTTTCTTGTAATAAGGATACATATACTGATCGAAGCGCCCCGGGGAAATGGAATGCCCGCTGGACTCGATCTGTAACAGCTGCTGCACAAACCAGAAGCTCTGGCAGGCCTCCCAGAAGGAAGTCGCCCCTTTACGCGGCACGTTCGAGCAGTTGGCCGCGATCTGCAAAAGCTCCTTTTTGCGCGTTGCGTTGCTCTCTTTGGCCGCCATCTCTTTGGCCAGTGCCGCATAACGCTCCGCGTAACGAATCACCGCTTCACAGCTGATAATCACCGCCTGCAGAAAACGGGATCTGGTGGCATAATCCGCGTCCCCTGGCTTGCATTCCTCCAGATATCCCTGAGCCTCGGCAATGATACCCTCATAGCCGATGGCCAGCACCTTTTCATACTGCACAGTCACATGACCCACGCCGTTATAAAAATAATTGCCCGGTGTGAAATAATTGTGCTCCATGGCCTTTAAAGTCTCAGGCGCCATATAGGAGGTGGCCAGTTCGCTGGTGGTCTTGCCCTTCCAGTAAGGATGAACTTCTCTTAACTCTTTCTTGGTCTGTTCAGATATGTAGAAGGGATCGGCCTTGCGGTATTCCACAGTGTCGAACTCCGCCTCCAGCCATTCCCAGGAAAACTCCGGGTAGGTCTGGCAGCCTCTGGGCGCGATGGTGGTACTGCCCACCACCAGCTCATTGTCTCTGATGATAATAGGAATATGGTCAAGAATATGCGCGAAAGCTTTTGCCCGTCGCGTGACGATGGGCTGGCCCTCTGTGGCACGATAGCTTTCTGTTAGAAGAACCGCTCTGGCGGACTCGATCTCCGGCATCTTTTTGAACAGATGCTCCACCAGCTTGGGAATACGGTCGGTTTTCGGGATTTCAACAGTATAATAACGCTCCATGGGAATTCCTTTCGTTTGACTGTTACAACTCACGATAACTTCTAACTCCACATTATATAAGGGCTTCATCATAAAGTCAACAAAATAATTTGATGTTTTTCTTGGTTTTATAAGCCATTTATGATAATGTCCTTATATACCACAAGAGAAAATGTCCC
>JAJPYH010000225.1:0-3857 GCA_021205045.1 Lachnospiraceae bacterium
TTATATACCATTTGGTATTAGTTATGCAATATTTATATTAAAATTTTAGATATAATTTTATAATACTCTGACATCTTACGCACTTACTCCAAAACTTCTTTAAAAATGCTTTCAAATTTCCTTTCTTCCCGCCCGGAATAGCGAACGTAAACAGTATCAGAAAAACGCAAAATAAAAAATTTTGAGGAAAAATAAAGAAACTTTGAAACCAAGAGTAAGAAATATCATGTCTTATAGGTTAGAGAGACCCTGAAGGAGGGATCGTATGAGGAGACAATTTCACTGGCTCCGGTATCCGGGACGACATCCCGGTTGAGCTGGAAACGCAAAAAAGAGCGGCTTTAAACTATTCAGAGGGGAGGCTCATAAGCCCTCCCCTTTATGAATAAATCACCAAATTCAAGAGTAGACAAATGCTCCCAAACCCATTAAAATGTAACCAAAAACATATGCAAATAAGAGGAGGAGGCACATGAGAAAAAGATTTTTAGCAGCCATTCTTGCCGTTGCCATGACGGTATCGCTGCCCGGTTGCGGCAGCGCAAGTACAGCCGAAGAGGTCGTGGAAACTGAAGAAACCGAGGAGGGCGAAGCCATTTACATTGAAGAGGAGCCTGAGGAGGAAAACGTAGCGGAGGAGGCCATTGAGGAAACTGAGACCGATTCGGAGCCGGTTTATGAGGAAGTTTTCTATACAGTTGAAGTCTCAGCAGCAAACGAGGACGGAACATACACAGCGTATGATACGACATCCGCATACCTGATTACGCTCGCAGAAGAAATTTCTGACGAGACAAAGGAATTGTTTGCTGAAGGCACTGTCTTAACCGTTACTACTCTTGTGGAAGCCACTGAGGATCTGAGCACGGATACTGTTGAAGCTGAGGAAAGTGCCGATACATCTGAATCTGATTCGAGCACGGATACAGAGGAAGCTGTTTCTTTTGATTATGATACCGTGATCGAGATTACAGTGGTTGATGCAGCGGTTGTTGAAGATGCAGAGGCTTCTGCTCTTGTCCAGTTGGTCTTTGGGAACGAGAATGGTTATACCGTTCAGGATATGGACGAGACAACCATGTATGCAACGAGATCTGTGAATGTAAGATCTGGCCCGTTCGCAGACACGGATAAGCTGGGGACATTGAGCAAAGCGCAGGAAGTCACTGTAACCGGTTTGACGAGCACGGATTGGTATAGAGTTTCGTATAATGGTGGTGTCGCATATGTGTCTGCAAACTATCTGGCGAATGAGAAACCAACTACTACAACTACTGCCGCCACAACAACGTAAGCATCTGAAAATAATACAGGAAGTAGTTCAGATACCATAAATAATGAAGAAACTTCGTCTAATTCTGTTTCTAATAATAACAAGTTGGAAGAATTAGATTATGACAAAATATTAGCATTTTATGAAGACGTCTATTCAGGATTAGGAAGTTTGGAATATCTGGTATATTCTCCGAAAGAGATGGCTGATGCTTATCAGGCTGCTTGGGGTACCAATTGGGATTCGGAAGAATGGAAAACTCTTTATGCAATGGAAGATATTAACATGGAGAGTTTTTATGAATATTATACGAGCACAACATCGAGCACGGATGCAACTACTAGCACAGATACAACCACCATCACCGTAGCAACCTCCGGATACTCAACCGAATGCGTGGGCTACATCAATGAACTCCGTACATCCGTAGGTGTGGCAACGTTGACATGGAGCGACAGCCTTGCAGAAGTTGCATTGGCAAGAGCCAATGAACTGGCAGAAGCGGGAGCCTTGGACGGACATGAAGGACTGAGCAAATATGGCAGCTATGGAGAAAATATTTTCTGGAGTTCTGTCTCGTCTGCTTCTGCGTATGATGCCTATACCGGTTGGTACAACAGTGAGGGACATTACAATAATATGGTGAGAAGCAGCTATACCAACGTAGCCGTTGCCTACGCCACGTCAGGCTCCGGCAGCTTCTGGGTGACTATTTTCAAATGATTTTAATTCATACTAAAAACCGCCATAGAGCTTTTATACTCTCTGGCGGTTTTTAAGAAAAAATTATTACTAACCCTCAGCGGATTTATCATCAATTGCAGCCAATCCACTCCAGAATTGCCTCCACAGTCTGCTCCCACTGGTCCTCCTGGGTAATGCTCGCGGCGCCGTCTCCGCTCTGCTCCCCATAACAGCCAAACCCTGCATGGTTGCCTCCCTCTATACAAATCTCAGTGTAATCTTCCGCATACTGCCTTCCGTTTTCCAGCTTCTCCATGCTCAGGACACCATCCTCGCTGCCATATAAGGCCAGAACAGAAAGATCAGCCAGCGGCTTTGTGGCATACGCTGCCAGCAGAATCACGCCGTCCAGTTCCTCTGTATGGCCTGCGGCATAGGAAGCTGCCATAGCCCCGCCCAGAGAATGACCGGAGATATACCAGCATTCATAAGAATTCTCTGCCATAATATCCTCCGCCATGCTCATACCGAAGATCGCCATGTTGTATGGCATCTCCAGCAGGAAGCAGTCCACACCGTTCTGAGCAAGCTTCATCATGATCGGCGCATACGCTGTATATTCCACCTTTGCTCCAGGATAAAAAATCAGAGCTGTCTCCGTTCCTCTTCCATCGAAAAATAACCCATCATTGATCTCTGTTACCTGAACGGTTTCTGTACTCTGCAGATACTGCTCCGTGTCCGCATGGTAGTAATCACTTCCGTACCAGATGATCAGTACGGCAAACAGGATGCACAGCTCCGCGATAAGATTTACAATCTGTTCAATCCAGTTGGCCTTTTTGTCTGTAGCATTCAGCTTTGCGGCCAGAATTCCCATTGCAGCAAACCCGGCAAGTGCAATCAGGAACAGAATATTGCACGGGAATGATGACAAATTCTTCCAAATCAATGAAAAAGATGGCCGCTTTACGGTCAGAGAGATGATCATCAGCAGAAAACCGGCTGGCATCAGATAGTGAAACTGACGATATAAAAGGGGAACATCCTTATGGGTAAGAGCCAATATGAGTTTCCACAGTACTTTTCCGATGCCTGTGGCAATACAAAGTATCGCTCCCACCAAAAAAATCGCTGAACGATACATGGACGCAATTAACGCGATTGAGGCGCTGAAGCATAGAACCGGAAGCGCATCCATGATTGCCATCCCTATGGTTGCTTCCAGTTGAGTCTGTTTCCCGGTGTCTTTATTATCTTTTTGATCCCTCACTTTGTATGCCCCCTTTTCTGAAGATATTCTTCGGTATTCCTGGAAATTCAACTGTGGCTTAATTTCTCATCTCTTCGATAAAATGAAAGGCAACAGAGGCATAAGCATGGCCTTCCTGGTCCTCCAGTGTCACATAATCCCAATCATCCTGTCTGCCTGTTTTCGGATGTAACACATCCCCGAGAACAGCCTGTTTCTTATATTCCACACGTATCTCTCTTACAAATAGCCGGGGATTTCTCCCATCAGAAGACTTCAGATCATCTTCCATGGTATTCAACGCAATTTCTATGTACTGAGCATTATTGACATGATGATTTGTGTCAATAAAATCCTGAATCACCAAAACCGGCTCTTTTCTCTGCATATTCTCAGGAAGCCTGATTTTGCGCGGCGCGTAGTCCATGGAAATTTTTTCTTCTGTTCCATAAGCTGATGTTTCACTTTCCTCCGGTCGTGTCGGTCTTCCCGTATCCGTATTCAGATATACCCACGGAGAATTCGCTCTGATAATACATGTTCCCTGTTCATCCAGCATCCAGACATTTCTCCACCCCAGGCAGCCGGTAAATTCATACGGTGTCGTCCCCACTGTAATTTTCTCAAACATCCTGGGGAAGCGGTCTA
>JAJPYH010000225.1:3867-4765 GCA_021205045.1 Lachnospiraceae bacterium
GTCTATTACCACCTGCCACCCGGACAGAAGCCACAGTCGGTGGCACTTTTTCAGATAATCCGGACCAACCCCCAGCGACTCTGACTGAAACAGACAGCAATCCTGCAAATAATTCATCAGGCCCACCAGACTCAGATTCCCGGTTTCATCAGTTTCACTGTAACGGACCCTGCTTGTAAACGAATACATTTTACTACATCTCCTTCAAATAAAAAAGCCATAGCACAATAAAAATTTTTCATCATGGCAATGCTAAATGTTTTGCTATTCGCTCACAAGGTACACTTTCCTGGTTTTGTCCAAAATGGTTACATTTGTGCGACAATGTCTAAATTTATGGCGTCCGGGTGAGAAGTCCAATTTTTATCTTGTATTTAACACAATTGTACACTATAATTTTGCTGAAGTCCGTTTTATGGTGGAATCAACCTGCTCACAGCAGTGAGACAGGCAGAAATATAATGATGCATATAGACAAAAAACAACTACACTGAAAGAACAGAATTTAAGGAGCAGATGAAAATGAACATTACTGAGGATATCAAATATGTAGGCGTAAACGATCATCAGGTGGATTTATTTGAGGGACAGTATCCTGTTCCCAATGGCATGTCCTACAATTCCTATGTGATCTTTGATGATAAGATCGCGGTCATGGACACTGTGGATGCTAACTTCAAAAAAGAGTGGCTTCAGAACCTGGATGAGGCCATGGAAGGGCGGACCCCGGACTATCTGATCATCCAGCATATGGAGCCGGATCATTCTGCCGTCATTGCGGATTTTATGGCAAAATATCCGGATGCCGGGCTTGACTCCCCGGCTATGGCGGGGAAGCTGCTCGGTGCGTGGTTCGGGGCGGGGTCCGGGGCCCGGCGGAGGATCGGGCGGGGAGGCG
>JAJPYH010000225.1:4775-13664 GCA_021205045.1 Lachnospiraceae bacterium
CACGGCTATGGCTTTCAATATGATCCGTCAGTTTTTCGGTGAGGATTACAGTGCCCGGCGCATGATCGTGAAGGGAGGAGCCGAACTCCTTTTGGGGAAGCACCGGCTCAGCTTTGTGGACGCTGCCATGGTTCACTGGCCGGAAGTGATCATGACTTATGATACCTGCGATCAGGTGCTGTTTTGTGCGGATGCGTTCGGCAAATTTGGCGCGCTGGACTGCGAGGAGCCCTGGGATGAGGAGGCGCGGCGCTATTATATCGGAATTGTGGCTAAATATGGGATGCAGGTGCAAAAGCTTCTTCAGAAAGCGTCCGCTCTGGATATCCAAATCCTCTGCCCTCTCCATGGGCCGGTTCTGTCACAGAATCTGACGCACTACCTTGGACTGTATGATCTGTGGTCATCTTACCAGCCTGAAAAAAAGGGCGTGGTCATCGCCTTCGCCTCCGCCTACGGTCACACCAAAGAGGCGGTTGAAGTGCTGGAAAAAGACCTGCGCGGGGCAGGCTGTCAAAATGTCGTGCTCTATGATCTGGCGCGCTGCCACATGTCCCAGGCGGTAGCAGATGCCTTTTGTTATGATACTCTGGCATTAGCCTCCATCACATACAACGCAGATATTTTCCCATGCATGCGGGATTTCATCAGCCGTCTGACAGAACGCAATTTTCAGAACCGCAGAGTGGCTCTCATTGAAAATGGTTCCTGGGCTCCCATGGCAGCAAAGGTGATGAAACAGATGTTTGAAAAGAGCAAAGACATCACCTGGGCAGAAACTGTGATTCAGATCAAATCAGCCATGACAGATGAAAACAGGGACCAGCTGCAAAGGCTTGCTGATGAACTCAGTCAGGGGTAAAAAACAAAAAAGAAATGCCAGGCCTTCTCCCTGGCCAACGAAGAAAATAATACTGCTGATTACCATAAAAGCCCTGAGACTCCTTCTCCACCCGCCAATGGAGAAAATACCGGCCAGGAAGAGATTGGGCACATGATCCCCGATCTCTTCCTGAATAAGCTCAAAACAGTAATCCCTGCTAACGCAGCAAGGCTGAATATCCTCTTTTACCGTAAGCTCTCTTTCAGACCTCTGTACCGCTCCACCCCAACGTTCTCCGATTATATTCCTTTGACAGTTCATTCAGATTGCAGAACATCAGATAATCCGCATAGCAGGAAATCAAAACTCCTATGCCGCAGATGGATACCAGAATGCCCACCAGCTTCATAGCCACCCAGCAGGTGCCCAGCTCCATGCTGCCGAATGTCTGTATTGTTACTCCCCAGTTCTCCTCCTGCTTCTCCACTCGGTTCAGCAATCTGTAGTACCATACAAAGCTGTAAATGCCGCAGGTGACAAGACTGAGCAGTATCAGTCTGAGAAGTCCGGGGGTGGTTTCCCCATCTTCTTTGCAGAGGATATTCACATCTCTTCCAATAGTATATACTACATAAAGCGGATAAATTCCGCAGGTAATGATGCCCAGCAATACAAATGCCAGGTAGCTTCGCTTTTCATTCATTGGCTCTGCGCCGGTTTTCTGACTGCTCATATCGTGATACGCTCCCTCCTTCACTGGTGACCTTCTCCGTGCGGTCCTTTCCCTGTATTTCCTGCCAAGAATTTCCGTCTCGTCCAGCAATATGCCGGGAAGCTTTTTGATCTCAGGCAGGAGGTCATTTGCGGTTTTTCCCAAAAAGGGGCGGTATCCGGCGAGAAAGGTAAGCCCGATTTCGATTCCCGCAGCCAGAAAAGCATACAGAACTGCTTTTCCAAATGAGATGCCGTTGAAGGCAAAGCGGCCAAATCTGACAAATGCGGAAAGTCCTGATACAGTCTGGGCCGAAAACAGGAGTACAATCCTCAGAAAGGCGCAGAGAATCACTGTCAGCAGCAGACTCTCCGTATTATCCCGTTCATCATCTCTGGAAAGAGCATAGAGCAGAAAACCGGCTGCCATAACAAGACGGGACAAAACAGCCAGCGCCCGTCCTGCGATATTGAGGATTCCATAGGGGACGCGGCCTCTTAAAACCGCGGTCACACCGCTGAAAACCGGCAGGATCCCTCTCAGCGCAAACCATAGATACAGAAAAGCAATAATAACACCAGATGCTGAAAGAACAAGCTTCAGCGTTTTGCTGTCGATTGTGATATCTGCGTTCCTTCCGGTATCTGGTGTGATTGCAATTACGTTTTCATTTGTATTTTCGGGTTCATTGGTGATTCCATTTTCTTTGGTGACGGGCAGTGGGACTCCGCAGTTGAAGCAGAAGCTGTTTTGGCTGCCGTTCTCTTTTCCACACTTTGGGCAGAACATTTTTCCCTCCTTCTAGGTTTGTTATTAATGAAAATGGATTCATCCAATGCATAATAACACGGTTTCCGGTATTTTTCTACCCTTCATGCAGCACTTTATGGAATTTTGTCGATTTTTACTGTTTTTAGTTGTTATAATATACTTCCGATGGAGGAAATGGCAGACAGAATATGCGTCCTCATTCCTTCGGAATAAAACTGTCAAAAATAAATATCTGAAAGCTCTTCCTTGCGTTCTCAAGCTCCTCTTCGCTTCTGATGGTCCAGGCAACGGGCAGAGCGCCCAAAAGCTTCGTTGCAATTCTGAAGGACAGATTGTCCGCGGCATGATGATCATAGGCGATAAAGTCCGGTTTTGTCCAGAAATTAAACATCAGATATGTCAAGAGCCAGTAAACCGGCTTCCTGCGATACTCGGACTCTCTTACAAAATCTGTGGACAATTGTCCGCGCATGATATCCGGCCTGTGCTTCTTATACCAGTGAACCGCCGCCGGATGAAAGGATTCAATACAGTACAGTCCCTGATACCGGGTAAGAAGCTCATTGCCAAGCACACAAACCTCCGTATCTGCGGTCTCCATTTTATATTCCACAATCAGAGGCACCTGTCCATGGATCAGCTGAAGTACATCCGCAAACCTGGGAATTCGTTCCTGGGATGTACTAAGAGGAAAGCTCTGCAGCTCTTCAAAGGTATAATCGCTGACACAGCCCGGCACTTTGCAGATTCTTTGCAGAGTATTGTCATGGAAAACCACAGGCACCTTATCCTTTGTCAGCTGTACATCCAGCTCAATGCCGTAGCCAGCATCCACAGCCTTTTGAAAAGCGGCCATGGAGTTCTCCGGCGCCTCTCCCGCGTTGTCATGAAGTTCGCGATGAGCGTACAGCCAGGTGCCCTCTCCGGAGGATGCTTTATAAAGGAAAGGCGCTCTGTCCACCCGATCCTTTTTGCTGCGGGGCGAAACCGCCGCCAGATACAGCCCGGTTGTGGCTGCGGCTGCAGCCGCAGCTGTTTTCAATGCTTTTTTACCATTCATTGGCTTTATCTCCATTCGTATCAAATATCTTAAATTTACCCCCTACTTCCATTGATGTCAACAAGTTTCCCTCAAAGGTGTTTTGCAAAACATACATATTCTTCTGCCGTCATGGGAAGGTTTTTTCTTACCCGTCAGCATATCACGAATGGTAGGGGCTGACAGCACGAATGGTAATCCTAAAGGCAGGGAAAATATGATACAATGAGTCAAAATCAGCGAGGTATCCTTATGTGTTTTGGAAAGCGATCAGCAAGATCTCCACCATCTCAAAAATATTGCCGGAACGGTTCCAGAAGCCGTCGGCATCAACATTCATAATTCTCTCCGTCAACGAATGTGAATGATATATGAAACACCCGCCGGGTTCCTGAAAGGGATTCCGGCGGGTGTTGCTGTTTGCTGGTCAAATTCACAAAATATGAATTTGCTGGAAAATTACATTTTTATAATACGCGCTTTTTTACAATAATGCAATGGAATCTGACAAAAAAAAGACCTTTCATGCAAAGAATTTACATCTTCACATAAAAGATCTTAACAGATCAAAATCACATAGAAGGTCTTAATGGATTAATATCATATACGCAATTCGCCACAGGCCGTTGAGAACGGCGTTGTCCAGATATGACAAGGGGCGGCTCAATGCCCCTGAAACCAGCAGGAGCATCAGGATCAGTCTCCCGTAATTCTGAAACCGGTGAAAAAAAACGCCAACAGCCGGGATCAGCTCCTCAAGCACATGAGAGCCGTCAAGAGGGGGAAAGGGGATCAGGTTAAAAACGCCCAGCCCTACATTGATGACCGCACTGTAGTAGACAATGATCACCACCGTGTCCCAGAAAGAGGAGCTTTCCGGGGCGTAAAGGGCAAGCACCCCGTACAGCAGAAGAGAGAAAAACGCAAGAATAAAATTGGTAACCGGTCCGGCCAGAGACACCAGAATGATGCCGCTTTTCTGATTTCGATAATACCTGGGATTGATGGGCACCGGTTTGGCCCAGCCCATATGAAAGAACAACAGGCACAGGGTTCCTACCGGATCCAGATGTTTTAACGGATTCAGAGTAAGCCTGCCCGACTGTCTGGGCGTCGGGTCGCCAAGGCGATCCGACATCCAGCCATGGGCGCATTCGTGACATATAATTGCTACAAGCATCGCCGGGGCTACATATAGCATGGATTGTATCTGTGATGCGTAATAACTGGCCATAACTGCTTTCTTTCATGAATCATCATTTTGAATTTACTGATTCTCACTGATGTAAATGCTCATCCGGGACTGGATAATCTCACACACATCATCCACGGTCTTCTGCCCGCTGAAGTATGCGTCCGCTTCCTCGAAGATAATATTGGTGACCTCATCTGTGGCGCTTCCGGATTTTCTGTTAATGCTGTAGATGAAATCCAGCCACTTCTGAGCTTCCTCCTCCGTTGCGGGTTCCACTACAATCTCCGCGTCTCCTATATAAACCGTGTAATCGTAGTATACCTTTTCTCCATTGTCATCAAGATAGTAGGACTGCTCCGTCATGCGGTTTACCAGGGCTTCCACTCCGGCCTTTAGAATGGGGATCTGATAATAATATCCCCCTCCTCCGGCATCTGGGCTTCCTCAGTGATAAAGCTTCTGACAAACTCCCAGGTGCCCTCCACATTTCCGGAACTGAAGATGGCAAAGGATTCCGCCGAGGTGATAACGCCTCTGGTGCCGCTGTTGTTGGGGAAGCCCACAGCAGTGGCTTCCTCCAGGAAATTATTGTAGCAGTTATAATGGAGGTTAGTCAGATTGCTGGTGTACGATATGGACAGCAACACCCGATCCGTAATATACATGGAGTCGTAATTGGCCCAGTAATCATCATCGCTGTACAGGGTATCGTAATCAACCTCTTCCGGATACTGAGCGATAAACTCCAGCAGACTCTTGAATTCATCGCTGTCAAAATCACAGGTCCCGTTTTCCTCATCAATGAATTCTTCGTAGCTGAACATCATGGCGTAGTAAAGGATATCCGATCTGTTGTAATCCTGACCGAACACCGAAGCCTCCGGATACTCCTCCATTACTTCGGACAGCTTCTCCCATGTCAGAGCCTCATCCCCGAAAATGCTGGTTTTTCCAAAAATAGAAAGAACGCGGTAATAAACCGGCAGCTGATACAGACTGCCATTCCTCTCGTAGGCCTCAAAGACGTTGGTGCAGTAATCCTCCGTATTCAGCTCCGGGTCATTCTCCAGCAGCTCATAAATATCTGCCAGTATTCCCATATCGGCATAGGAATCCAGATCAAAATAATATCCTCCGTAATCATAGATGATATCCGGGATGTCTCCGGCCACAATCTCATTATTCAGCTTTGTGACGCCGGCTTCTCCGTCCCCTTCCGTATCATAATCAGAGTAATAAGTAATCTGAATCCGGTAGGAGTCGCTGCTCTGATTGAATTCATACACCTTTTCCAGAATGTCGCTGTCGGTGTAGTACATGGCAAGGTGAATGACTGCCTTGTCCGGCACATTCTCCGGGTCAACGTGAGTAAATGTTCCGAAATGCTGATCATAATTGATCACATCGTAATAGAACCCGATCATCACATCCTCTGAAAGAAACACGATATTGCTCATGGAAGTAGCCGGGATATCGCTGGCCACAAAGTCCATGATCTTCGTTATATCCTCATCTCCGTAATTGACGCCGTAAAGGCCGGAGGAGCTCATGGCGATCAGGTCATACCCGCTGTTGCCTCCGTCATAGAGGGTGTAATTGCTGAGAATATCGGGAAGATCCAGCTCCTCACCCATTTCGCCCGTCTCCAGATCCATGGTCATATAGCTGCTGGAGGTCCAGTCCTCGCTCCACACCTGGCAGACAGGCATGCCGTTGTAGGTTAATGAAGTACTGGAATAACCCGTGGTGCCGTCCCACTCGGTCATGGAGATAAAATTTCCTTCTGTATCGAGAGTCACAAGATAGGAGTAGCCGATCAATGACAGCCTGCCATCCTCAGAGAAGCTCATAGAATAAAAATAAAAATATGAATCTTCATCACCCCAGTCATCGGTGCTGACCCGGAAAACCTCAGTGCCGTCGCTCTGCATGGCAATCAGGTAGCTGTAATCCTTGTAATAGGTCCAGTCGTCATTATAATAATAGATCTCCAGCCAGTAATACAGGATGCCGTCCGGGGAAACCCAGTAATTGTTGATATACGAGCCTTCATACAGATCCGTATCGTCTGCCGTCTCTCCGCTGCCGGTTTCTCTGGCAGTTACTCCGGAAGCCTCCTCCTCGCTTACGGTTTCTTCGATTTCCTCAGCGGTTTCGGCGTTCTCAACCGTTTCATCCTCTTCCACATATTCCTCCCAGGTGTAGGAATAAAACTCACAGTCCGTCAGCTGATTTCCCTCCAGATCCCAGGAGGAAAAATGATTGGAATAGCCGTAGCCGGAATTGTGCTCCGTCACCATATAGAGAGTATCATCCTGCAGAATCACCTGGTTGATATACCCGTTGTCCCCAAGGAAATCTTCCACGTCTCCAAAGGCGCTTTCCTCAAATACGTAATTCTTATCAGCCAGTGCTGTGTCGGTACTCTGACTGCCGCTGCTCTGGCTGCCGCTTTGTTCATCACCGCTGACTGAACTGCCGCCGCACCCTGCCGCAGTCAGAACCATTGTAAGGCACAAGGCTCCCGCCATATATTTCTTAAATGTCATCTTTTTCATAGAATCCCTCCTCTCCTCCATCCGATGATGCCTCAACGATGGATAACCCTGTATACATTTATCACTCGACAAACTTTCCTCGTCAGATCCATAATGCATCGCAAAAGCCATGCCGACTTGTCATATAATTAAAGCGCCAAATGGGTATGATACCATGGATTGCTTCGCAAAAAACGCTCCCGCAATCCATGACGCCACAAGGTGAATTGCCGCTATGCGGCAAGAGAGGGTAGCCTGGGCTGTTCGGAATCCGCATAATTTGACCTGAAAAGCGGCCAAATTTGCTCCTTCCTCATGTCGTTGCGGTCCCCAAGGTCATAAATGCGAATGCGAGCATTCGATTTCTGACCTTTTGTCCCTTGTATCATTATTATAAATGGAATAAAGCATAGCTGTAAAGTCTGGTAATTCTTAAGATTTCCTTAATAGTTTATCATTCAGAGAAACTGCCCCGTAAGGGGGCAGAATTGTGAATGCAGGAACGGACCCTGGTGAATAGTAATAGAAGATGTTATCCCGCTTTTCTCACAATATGGTCGCTTATAATCGGTAACGGGTAGTCAAATTCCTTGTAGGTATCTTTGTCCCAGAGAGCCAGCACCGGGAAACCGCCCCTGATAGTCAGAAGGTCATTCAGTGAAAACAGGCCTTCATCATATTCCAGCTGAATCTGATTTTTCACAACCGTCGGGTGAAAGGCTTCCGGAATTTCCACCACGATCTCATGCTCCCGTAAGGTTGCGTCAGACAGGTCTCCCTCCGGGTCGATTGTCTCTACTGCATATAGTGTTGTCCGCATATTTTATCCCCCTCATGTGGTATTAGACTTTCTAACAGTATCACATAATATCAAAACAGTAAAGATGAAATATGCACAAAATTATCCGGCTCTTCTTTCTCATCCCGGAGGACAGCCGAAGGTCTGTCAGTCCCGGTAAGAACAAAAAAATTTCACTTTCTTATTTTTCTTTGACATATATTGGGGGAGAAATTATAATACAGACAACCTTAAAATACATATATTATGAGGGAGCTGAGAAATCGTCATGAAAAAAACAAAAGAAAAAAGCAGTGTAGCAGAATTCCTGGCCAGGAAGAATATCATCTTTTCAGGAAAGCGCTACGGAATTGACGCGCTGGGGGCAATGGCACAGGGTCTGTTTGCCTCTCTGCTGATCGGAACCATCGTCTCCACCGCCGGAACACAGCTGGGAATGGAGTTTCTCACCACCATCGGCAATTATGCCAAATCCACCTATGTGGTGGGCGCTGCCATGGCTATCTCCATCGGATACGCCTTACAGGCGCCCCAGCTGGTGCTGTTTTCCCTGGTAACCGTGGGTGCCGCAGCAAATGAACTGGGAGGCGCCGGAGGCCCGCTGGCAGTTCTGGTCATCTCCATCTTTGCCAGCGAATTCGGAAAGCTGGTCTCCAAAGAGACAAAGATCGATATTCTGGTGACGCCCCTGGTCACCATCATTGTGGGCATCGGCCTTTCTGTCTGGTGGGCGCCTGCCATCGGTACCGCAGCCAGCAGCGTGGGCAGTCTGATCATGTGGGCCACAGAGTTAAGACCCTTCTTTATGGGCATTCTGGTGTCCGTGATTGTGGGAATTGCCCTGACTCTGCCCATTTCCAGCGCAGCCATCTGCCAAGCCCTGGGTCTGGTGGGCCTGGCCGGCGGCACCGCAGTAGCCGGGTGCTGCGCCCAGATGGTGGGCTTTGCGGTCATGAGCTTTAAAGAAAATAAATGGGGCGGCCTGGTGTCCCAGGGCATCGGCACCAGCATGC
>JAJPYH010000104.1 GCA_021205045.1 Lachnospiraceae bacterium
ACGGTTGCACCGGATACGGCTGTCAAGGAAACTAACAATAACAATATTAAAACATTATCAGATTCATACAATTACAATAATAATAATGCGCATTCTGCTACAGATGAGCTTTTTGAATATCTCTGGACACGGTACCCCAACAAAAAGGGCAAGGGGCAGGTTTCAGAGAAATCAAAGAAACAACTTCTGGAGATCGGCCGGGATGAGATGGAAAGAGCGGTTGAGCGCTACAAGGCGGAACTGAAAAAAGACAGCTGGAGGCAACCGCAGAACGGAAGCACGTTTTTTAATTCCGGTTACATAGATTACCTGGACGCAAACTACATGCCTGGAGAGAGACCAAAAGCGAAAAATGATTTCCTGAACCATGAGCAGAGCACCACAGATTATGCAGAATTGGAAAGGCTTCTGGAATGAGGGCGGGCAGTATGGCTAAAATTGCATTTACGGAAAAACAGATCGAACAGGCGAAGAAAGACCTTGTAATTCTGGTGGACAGCCGGGAGCAGAAAAACGGCCACATTCTGGAATACCTGGACAAAACCGGGATTGCGTATCGTGTGGGTAAACTGAGCTATGGTGATTATAGTTTCCTGCTGCCGGAGGCGGCACAGGGACACGACCTCACATTCTGCCAGGATATTGTCATTGAGAGAAAGGCAAGCCTGGAAGAACTGAGCGGCAATCTTACCAGGGAGCGTGAGCGGTTTGACCGGGAATTTCTGAGGGCGAAAGCGGACGGATGCAAAGCATATCTGATGATCGAGGATCCGGGCGGCTATTCGGCAGTGATCGGCCACAAGTACCGCACACAGATGAACCCGCAGGCATTTATGGCCAGCCTGAAAACGTGGGAAGGCCGTTTTGACGCGAACGTGCAGTTTATTGACAGGCAACACAGCGGCTATTTCATCTTGTCAACATTTCAGTATTATTTGCGCCAGCTGATGAAGTGATGGAGGAATTATGAAAAATGCAACCATAGCAGGGGTAAGAATATCGGATTTTCTTTCACAGGGACAGGGCAAAGCCACGGGCCTGAAATCACTGCAGGTGGTGACCGGCCTTGATGAAAGAACAGTCAGGAAAGCCATTGAAGCGGAGCGCCGCGCCGGTGTGCCTATCCTGAGTGACAATAAAAGCGGCTACTATTTACCGGCCAGCGAGGAGGAGACAGCACGGTTTATCCGGTCAACGTACAAAAGAGCCGGGGAGATTACCAGAACAGCGGCGGCGGTGGAAGCGGCAGCAGGGCCGGGAGAAGGGAGCACACATGACATTATATGAACTGACAGGCCAATTCAAAGAGCTTTTGGTGATGGCTGAAGATCAGCAGCTTGATCAACAGGCTATAGCGGACACTTTGGAGGGCCTGGAATATGAGATTGAGGAAAAGGCTGAACAATATGCAAAGGTGATCCGGTGTTTGGAAGGGGACGTTGCCAGCGTTGAAAGCGAGATCAACCGCCTGGAAGGGAAAAGGGATACCATAGAGGGCAATATTGAAACGCTGAAACGTACCCTGGAATATGCAATGATTTCCACCGGAAAGAAGAAATTCAAAACAGCTCTGTTCAGCATCAACGTCCAGAAGAACGCTCCAGCGCTGGATATTCTGGATGAACAGAAGGTACCTGCAGAGTTTTATAAGCTGCTGCCCCCGAAGCTGGACAGGAAAGCGGCGCTACAGTTTGTCAAAGATCATGGGGAGCAGGAATGGGGAATACTGAAACAGTCGGAGAGTTTGAGGATCAGGTAAAATGAACATCTATGAAAAAATATCGGCAATTATGAAAGAGATACAGTATCTGTCAAAAGATGATACAGTCGCTTATAACAACACGAAATACAAGGCAATCACAGAGGAAAAGGTGACTTCTGTGATCCGGGAACAGCTGACAAAACAGGGGCTTGTGATCTATCCGGTACAGCAGACACACAAAAGGGAGGGGACACTGACAACGGTTGATGTTACATACCGCATTGTGAATATTGAGAAACCGGAAGAACAGATTGAGGTAGTCTCTTCCGGTACCGGAGCGGATACACAGGACAAGGGCGTAGGAAAAGCTATGACTTATGCTTATAAATACATGCTCTTGAGAACCTTTGCCATTCCTACCGGGGAGGATCCAGATAAAATATCAAATGCGGAATTGGACGAAAAAGACCAGCAGCGGAAGGAAAAAGAGCAGAGGCAGGAGAAGGGCCGGCAACAGGAAGGGGAGACCCGGCAGCAGGGCGGAGGAGATCAGCGCCAGGGAAACGGGCAGCGGGGCACAGGCCAGGGAGGAAAAGTGACGCTTGAGCAGCGCCAGACTCTTAACCAGTACCGGGAGCAGTTTAATGTTGATATTGATTACTGGATTTACTCCAATGGTTTTTCCTGGGACACGCTGAGCGCGGCGAACGCTTCACAGATGATCGCTACATGCGTGAACAAATACGGCGCTATTTAAAGCAGCACGAAAAAAGCAGTGAGAGAAAAAATCCTGCTGCCATAGCCGGGACGGGGACATGTGGCAGCAGGAAAACCGTTGAAGTGAATATATCATGAAAGGCGGGAAAAAGCAATGAAAACAGGCTGTGAGGCACAGGGACAACGGCAAAAGGTGATTGATTTCCTGAGACGTCCCAAAGAGATTGAAAGCGTCATCTGGAGGAAAGAGGAAACGATAGCGGAGCTTAAAAGCTGCCTGCTGCCGCAGAGTGCAAAATACAGGGAAGGGGGATCTACTTCACTTTCAACTGACAGAACTGGTGATATCATGGCCAAAGTGGATGGAATAGAGGCGGAGCTGGAACAGCTGAAGAAAAAGAGGGCTGCGGCAATTCTTGATATTTATCAGACGGTTGAAATGCTGGAGAATGAGACAGAACGGAAGGTGATCACGGCCATTTATATCAAGGGCGTGACACACAGCAAAGCGGCGGAAGAAACGGGCTATTCCTTGCGCCATGTGGACAGGATCCAAAAAAAGGGGCTGGAGCACTTGGAAGAGATCATTGAGGAGCCGGGGACTTTCGGCGGTGATAACATGGCATAGAAAAATGAGCTGCCCCCCTACCTAATTAGCAGAGGTTCGGCTCATTTTGAGACGTTGCCCCCACCAAAACGGGTGGAGGGGCGCTTCACTAATTATTATCACAGAAATGGTGAGCAGGTCAATAATGAATAATAGAATTTTTTGACGCGATAACGCGCGCGAGGGATACGGCAGCAGGACGCAAGGAAAATTTAAAGGCTGCTGCCGCTGTCCAGATCATTTGAAACTTTTGTTTCGTGCGTGAGCGTTCCCTCTGGGAGAGAAGCCCCAAACAGAAAAGCGATAACATATAGCATTTTACTTTCGGGTATTTGATCAATAAGCGATTTAGCGTATTCTCTGTTATTCATTCTTTGCTTTTCCTTTCATGACTGCTTGCCTTAAATGAGCAGAGAGATCTGAGAGAAATCAATATACACATTATCATAAATTCCAAGTTTGACAGTATCCGAGATAGTATACACTTCTGTCTCGTTGTGGGAGAAATCATACACCATGACACGGTTTTTGGAAGGATCGATGATCCAGTATTCACGGACACCGGCAGATTTATATTTAAATAATTTGATCATGTAGTCCATGTGCCGGGAGGCCGGGGAGACAATTTCAATGATCCAGTCAGGCGCACCTTCACACCCTCTGTCTGTCAGCTTGTCAGGATCGCAGATCACGGAAATATCCGGCTCGACATAAGTGTATTGGTCTTTGTCCAGAAACACGGCGAAGGGGGCAATGTCAGCTTCACAGCGGCCGCCATTCGCTTTAATGTGGTTGTTTATGACTGTACATAGTTCAGTGACAAGTCTCTGATGTTTTCTGCTGGGTGGCACCATATTATAAAATTGGCCGTCTATCAGTTCAGCGCGCTGCCCGTCCGGTAAATTGTAAATATCATCTACGGTATAAAGGTGTTCTTTTGGTAATGGCATTCTTTACACTCCTTTCATGGATATTATGCCCGGGGGAGCGGTTAGGTGTTGCCGCTGATCCGGAGATCAATGGCTGTTTTAATATATCCGTTGACGGTTTCACCCGCCTGATCTGCTGCCGCTTTAATTTCCTCGTATTTATCTTTTTGAACGTCAAGAGGAATGCGCTTCAGTTTGTCTTTTGCGTACTGCATATTATATCTGGTTTTGTTTTCGCTATTTGGCATAGCAAGCCTCCTTTCTGATTTTTGCGTTATTTTCAGGTTTATAGAAGGTAGCTCTATTCCACCTTGCAATGAAATTATATCACATACAAGGCACTATGTACATGGTAATAATTGACAAAATACTACGTACATATTTGTAAATATTGTATATTGCAAAATACTATGTACGTGGTACAATAAAGACATAAGATAAATCAAACAAAACAGCACAGCCGGTAGCCCGAAAGGTGCCACAAACCAGCGGCCATATACCTGTGAGGCGGCCAACACATGAAAGCCAATAGCCAGGAAGATGACGCCGGGGCTGTGCCGGGAAAGGAGCTAAGATGAAATACAACCTGAGTAAAATCATCAAAGCTGCCTGGACAAATTTCAGGAAGATCAGCTGCCTCCCCTTAGGAGAAGCGCTTCACAGAGCGTGGATCAGCGCGAAAGCTGAAGAGGCGAACAGATTAAGGATTGAGGCGGCCAAAGCGGCGGCGGGCGTCCTGGAGGATGCCGACACCTGGCACGGTTGGAAGATGAAAGGCTATGAAGTCATTCACGGCAGCAGAGCGTTATTTGGAACTGAGCTGATTTGGGGCAGCAGGGGAGACGGGGCCATTTATAAAGCGCGTTTCTTTGGGCGGTCACAGGTGAAGGAAATTGCCACGGCGTAAGGCCGGAAAGATGCTTGCGGGGTTATTTCGGAAAAGGGACGAAAATATGAATACATTCTATAAGAATACGGAGAAAATCTCTGATTTGGCTTATGAGTGGGAAAAAGAAAACCTCAAACAATTTATCAACGATGACATTCCTATGAATACGTGTTCGGAGATATTTTTAGTAGCAACGCACTATCTGATAGGATTGTTCAAAAGCCGGGGGAGCGTTCCTGTGAGCCTGCTGGAGTATGCTTACAAGGAATCGCAGGAGAAAGAGAAAAGGGGGCGTAAATATGTCCGACAATGAACTCATGGAAATCTATCATGATTTTGTGACCCTGGAGGGGATGCTGGAGACTGTAAAAGATTTTGCATATTCGGAGTGTCACAGCACAGATCCGGATATTATGAACATGGGAAATTCCCTTGAAATAGCTATTGAATATTTAAGCAACCGGGCAGAGCGGATGTTTCAGCTTATTGGTAAAGATCACAGTGAGCGGCGCCCTTTACCGGCAGGTGATCAGACATGAAGAAAGGAAAGTTATATGGTACTGAATACCAGAAGAGCGCTGGAGCGCATGGAAGAAAAGGGACTGAGCCGGGCAGCGATGAGTGCAAAGACCGGTCTCACTTTAAAATCCCTGGAATGGATTTTTGAAAATGGTGAGATCAGCGCGGATGCGCTGGAAAGAATCGCGGATGTGCTGGAAACTGGATCAAATGAGATCGCGGCCAGTGATCCCACAATGGAGGGTGAAAACGTGATCGAGTTTATGAAGGATGGCAGCAGGGCAACCGTCACATTCTGCCAGGGAAGATATATTTCCAAAATCCGGAAGCTGGCCGCAAGGTGCCCGGATGATTGCCAGATCATAGCTGAGAATGATAACAGGAGCATTGTGGCAAGTATTCCGGTAAGATGGATAAGGATAAATGCCACGCGGGAAATATCAGAAAAACAGATTGCCAATATAGCGCGGATGAATGCTTTAAATGCTGAGAACAGACGCGCGGCGGTCAACAAAAACGACTAAAAACGGCTTTTCTCCATTTCAGCGAAGAAATACCCGCCAAAATCAAAACAGCGGCGGTTTGACCGCCCAAAAGCATTAAAAAGCTCTTACCAAGTGGGCCAACACCGGCAAGAGCAAAAGCAACCCGTCAACCATAGCATAATTGGGGGCTGTCAGAATTTTATCACAACTGCTGCCCCCTGTCAAAGTGAAAGGCAAATCGACATGATAAAGAATGTAATTGAAAAGGCAGAAAATGCAAGAATTAACCCTATGTATGAATTGACCATAAGCAACTTAAAGGAGCTTCGCGAGGGCTGTAAAGATCCCTGTGATCTGATCCGCTGCAGCTTCAATTTTGGCTATCTGCAGGGCATGAAGGCCGCAAAAGCAGAGGCCAGGGCGGCGGGAAAGAAAAAGCCCGCTGCCGCACGATAGGAGGCGCATTATGAGAGAAAGGACTTTAGCACAATATTTGATTTGCCGGTGGGTGAGGGAAAACCACACGGGCGCGGAAATGGAGCTGGTTAATGATTACACCGTCAAAATGACAGAGGGCGGAACGTCTCAAATGTTATCCGTCAATATGTATGGGGATATTCTGGATTTAAGCACCAGGGATATTCTGGGGAGGTGATCGCATGGCAGCAGCAAAGAGAACGGACAGCAAAAAGCGAAACTTAAGGACCGGCGAAGGCCAGCGCGAAGATGGAAGGTATTATTATCGCTACACTGATTTACTGGGCCAGCGCAAAACGGTTTATGCGCTGACACTGGCTGACCTGAGGGAAAAGGAAAAGCGGATCACCCGTGATCTGGAGGATGGCATAGACACCGAAAAGGGAGAAATGACATTGAACAGTTTCTTTGAACTCTACATGGAGACGAAAACAAGGCTGAAGGACAATACCAGAAGAAATTATAGGGTGATATGGAACAGCTACGTCAAGGAATCCGATTTGGGAGAAATGAAGATTTCGGCTATCCGGAATGTGCATATTCTGAGTTTTTACAGCAGAATGAGCAAAGATGATTTTTCGGCCGGGACACAGAAAAATGTCCACATGCTTTTAAATGCCATGTTCAAAATGGCTGTAAAATCAGACTATATCAGGAAAAATCCGGCAGATGGAGCCGCCAGAGAAATCAGCGGGAAAAGGAAGGAGCGCAAGGCATTGACAAGAAAAGAACAGGCAATATTGATGAAGTTTGTGGAAGAGAGCAACGTGTATAAGGCATATTGGCCTCTGCTCACAGTATTTTTAAATACGGGCCTGAGAGAAGGGGAATTGTGTGGCCTGAGGTGGAAGGACGTTGATTTCAAAGAAAATGTTCTTCATGTCAGACAGCAGCTTCTTTACCGGAATTTTGGGGATGGCTATAAATATCATTTACAGAGTTTGAAAACATCCTGTTCTATGCGTGATATCCCAATAACGGCAGAATGCAGGAAAGCTCTTAAGAAACAGCGGGAGTATGATCTTTTGCTGAATATCAGGCGCCAGGAAGTGGAAGGGGTGAAAGATTTTGTGTTCATCAATCAGGAGGGGAAGCCATATGTAAATCAGCGCCTTTACACTTTGTTTCAGAGCCTGGTCAGAAAATATAATGCCGGCGAAACAGAGCAGGCCAGGAAAGAAACGCCTGATCCGGTGCTGCTGCCGTTTTTCTCCTGTCATATCCTGAGGCATTGCTTCGCGTCCAGGATGGCGGAATCGGGAATTGAACCAAAGACGCTGTAGCTTCTTATGGGACATACAGACATCGGAACCACAATGAATATTTACACCAACCTGGATTTTGAGGAGGTAAAGAAACAGGTGGCGAACGCTGAAAAGTATATGAAGGTTGTATAAGATCGGATGTGTGGCCGCTGCTGGGAGAGTGCTTTCAGCGGCGGCCTTTTTATGACTTTCCGGAGTAAATGGTGTAAAAATGGTGTAAACTGCTCTTTTTTGTGAAAACGCAAAGCTTCAACTTTCCCTTTATTTCCGGGAAATTCCAATACATGTTTTCAAAGTTATTGACTTTTGATGGCAAAAGGTAGATAATCGAAAAGGATTGGAGTCGGGCGGATATTTTCCCTGCCCGATGATATTTCAAATTATCCTATACGTAAGGAGAGCCTGTAAAATGGAAAAGAAAAATATTGACTGGTCCAACATTGGATTTGGATACATCCAGAGTGATTACCGTTATGTATCAAATTATAAAAACGGCGCCTGGGATGAGGGCGCGCTTACTACGGACGCGAACCTTGTACTCAATGAGTGCGCCGGTGTGCTGCAGTATGCGCAGACCGTTTTTGAAGGCCTGAAGGCTTATACCACTGAGGACGGACATATCGTGACCTTCCGCCCGGATCTGAATGCGGAGCGTCTGGAAAGCAGCGCCAGGAGACTGGAGATTCCGGTGTTCCCCAAGGAGCGCTTTGTGGACGCCGTCACACAGCTGGTGGCTGCCAATGAGAATTCTGTTCCGCCTTACGGCTCCGGCGCGACGCTGTACATCCGTCCCTATATTTTCGGTACCAATCCTGTGATCGGAGTGAAGCCTGCGGATGAGTATCAGTTCCGTGCCTTTGTGACTCCGGTCGGCCCCTACTTCAAGGGCGGCATCAAGCCTCTGACCATCTGCGTCAGCGACTTTGACAGAGCGGCTCCCCACGGCACCGGCAATATCAAGGCGGGGCTGAATTACGCCATGAGTCTTCACGCCATTGTGACCGCCCACGCCAACGGCTTTGATGAGAATATGTATCTTGACCCGGCCACCCGCACCAAGGTGGAGGAGACCGGCGGCGCCAACTTCCTGTTTGTCACAAAGGACGGCAAGGTGGTGACGCCCAAGTCCGATTCCATTCTGCCCTCCATCACCAGACGCTCCCTCGTCTATGTGGCGCAGCACTATCTGGGCCTCGAGGTGGAGGAGAGAGAGGTGCTCTTTTCCGAGATGGAGGATATGGCGGAGTGCGGCCTCTGCGGCACGGCGGCTGTCATTTCCCCGGTGGGCAAGATTGTGGATCACGGCAGGGAAATCTGCCTGCCCAGCGGCATGACCGAGATGGGACCGATCACAAAGAAACTGTACGACACACTGACCGGTATCCAGATGGGCCGCATTGAGGCGCCCGAGGGCTGGATTCACGTGATAAAGTAATCAATATGCGTTTAAAAATCAGAAAAATATGTTTCCCCCTGCTGCTTGCCGCCCTGTTCGCGTTTACCGCTGCGGGCTGCAGCAGCAAGGTGGTGCTGACAGCCGGTCTTGGCAAAAATGAAATCTTCCGGGTGGGAGATGAGAGAGCTACCCTCACTGAGTTTGACCTGTATCTGGCGGCCATTGCCTGGGATTATGAGAGCATTTACGGTTCGGAATTCTGGGACATTGAGACCGGTGAGGATACCACCATGGTGGACAATTGCAAGGAGCTGGCTCTGGCTCAGCTGTCCCACCTGAAGGTGATGAAGCTGCTGGCTCAGGAGTACAGCCTGACCCTCAATGAAGAGGAGGAGAAGATGGCGGCTCTGGCGGCGGAGCGGTTTATGGCCAGCCTTTCCGGAGAGGCTATCGAGGCTCTGGGACTGGACGAGGACGGCTCCGAGGTGCTGGAGCTCTATGAGGAGAGGCTTTTATCGGATAAGCTCTACGCCTACCTGATCAAGGACATCAATCCGGAGATCAGCGACGACGAAGCCAGGATTGTGACCGTTCAGCATATTCTGCTCAAGACCTATACGGTGGATGAGAACGGTAACCGCCAGGAGATGAGTGAGGAAGAAAAGTCCCGTCTTTATACCAAAGCTGAGGAAATCCGGGAGCTTGCCCTGGAGGGTGAGAGCTTCGAGAGCCTGATCACCAAATACAGCGAGGACACCAAGAGCACCTATTCCTTTGGCAAGGGCGAGATGGAGGAGAGCTTCGAGAACACTGCCTTTGAGCTGGAGACCGATGAGATCAGCCACGTGACTGTCACCAGCCACGGCTATCACATCATCAAGTGCATCTCCACCCTGGACAGAGAGGCCACCGACCAGAATAAACAGACCCTGCTCTTACAGCGCAAGGCCGAGGCCTTCGGCGAGACCTACAACCAATTCATTGCTGACATGGAGCCTGAGCTCAATGAAGAACTCCTGGAAACCATCGCACTCCCTGACTTCGACCTGACCGGAGAAATTCTTTTTCTGGACATCTACGACGAAGTGACCGCCGACTACGAGCCGACCTTTGAAGGTTAATGCTTAACGCATGTCATCGGCGGGCAGCTCCCAGACAGATAGTCTGTTGAGAACACTTTTATAGTAGGTAATTGCAGTTTTTCACAAATTTTTAATAATTGATTCATCAAAATATTAGCACTCAACCGCGTTGAGTGCTAATATTTTTGTTGACTTTTTTTTCATTCAGGTTTAGAATACTTTTAATTTGTGGAAATTAAATTAAACAGGAGGCAAACATGCGAGGAAATCTTTCTATTAACAGTGACAATATTTTCCCAATTATTAAGAAGTGGCTCTACAGCGATCAGGATATCTTTTACCGTGAACTGATCAGCAACGGCTGCGACGCCATCACCAAGCTCAAGAAGCTGGACATGATGGGCGAGTACGAACTTCCCCTGGATTACAAGGCCAGAATTGACGTGATTGTGGACCCCAAGGCCAAGACCATCGCCTTTTGTGACAACGGCCTGGGCATGACTGCAGAGGAAGTGGACGAGTACATCAACCAGATCGCCTTCTCCGGCGCCGCGGATTTTGTGGAGAAATACAAGGACAAGACCAACGATGATCAGATTATCGGCCATTTCGGTCTGGGCTTTTACTCCGCGTTCATGGTGGCGGATGAGGTCCATATTGATTCCCTTTCTTATCAGCCGGGTGCAAAGGCTGTCCACTGGGAGTGTGACGGCGGCACGGAGTTTGAAATGGAGGACGGCAGCAAGACGGATGTGGGTACTGTCATCACTCTGTTCCTGAACGAGGACTGCCTGGAGTACTGCAATGAATACAAGGCCAGAGAGGTTCTGAAAAAATACTGCTCCTTCATGCCCATCGAGATTTACCTGTCCAAGAAGGATGATGATTCCACCCAGACTATCAAGTTAAGTGAAAAGCTGGATTCTGATGTGGTGGTGGAGACCATCAAACCTGAGAAGGAGGAGGATGAGGAAAAATTAAAGATCAAGAGGCGTCCGGAGCTTTTAAATGACACCAATCCTCTGTGGACCAGAAACGCCAACGATTGTACCAGGGAGGATTATCTGGAGTTCTACCGCACCGTCTTCCACGATTACAAGGAGCCCCTGTTCTGGATTCACCTGAATATGGACTATCCCTTCAACTTAAAGGGCATCCTTTACTTCCCGAAGATCAACACCGAGTATGATTCCATCGAGGGCACCATCAAGCTGTACAATAATCAGGTCTTTGTGGCGGATAATATTAAGGAAGTCATTCCTGAATTCCTGATGCTCTTAAAGGGCGTTATCGACTGCCCGGATCTGCCGCTGAACGTGTCCAGGTCCGCCCTGCAGAATGACGGCTTTGTCAAAAAGATCAGCGATTTCATTACCAAGAAGGTGGCTGACAAGCTGGCAGGTATGTGCAAGACCGATAAGGAATCTTATGAAAAATACTGGGACGACATCAGTCCCTTCATCAAATATGGCTGCCTGAAGGATGATAAATTCTGTGAAAAGATGACAGACTATATCCTGTTCAAGAATCTGGACGGTCACTACATGACTCTGCCGGAGTGCCTGGAGGTCAAGCCCATCGATGTGGACGAGGATGAGGAAAACGACGGAATGAGTGACACAGCGACGGATGAGAACGACAAAGCCGTGGAGTCTGAGGTCTTAACTGAGCGCCCTGCCGTAGTAACCGGGACGGACGAGAACGGCAATGCCGTAGAGGCTGAGGTTGTAGATGAAATATCTGCGGAAGGAACTGCCACAGATGAGAACGGCAACGCCGTGGAGGCCGAGGTCATAGACGAAACATCTGCGGAAGGAACTGCCACGGATGAGAACGGCAATGCCGTGGAGACCGAGGTAGTGACTGACGCGCCTGCCGGAGAAACCGGCGATGTTGTGGAGGACGGGGATGCGGCCTCTCAGGAAGTGACAGACGAGGACGAAGACTCCGGGGAAGAAAGCGAAGAGGAGTCTAAGAATAAGACCATCTACTATGTCACCGACGAACGGCAGCAGGCCCAGTACATCCGTCTGTTCCAGGGCGCGAAGATGGATGCCGTCATTCTGGATCAGAACATTGACCAGCCCTTTATTTCCCAGCTGGAAAATAAAAACGAGGGCATTCACTTCCAGAGAATCGACGCCGATCTGACCGAGAGCCTGAAGGCCAAGACCAGCAAAAAGGTTCAGAAGGAGCTGGAAGAAAAGACAGAGATCGTCAGCAGGCTGATGAAGAAGACTATCAAGAAGGACAACCTGACTGTGAAGCTGGAAAAGCTGCGCAACAGCAAGGTGGCCGCTCTGATCACCGTTCCGGAGGAGAGCCGCCGGATGCAGGATATGATGAAGATGTACGCCGCCAACGGCATGAGCATGGGCGACCTGGGCAAAGAGGATGAGACTCTGGCGCTGAACGCCGCCAATCCTCTTGTGAAGTTTGTCCTTGACAATGAGGATAATGCCAACGCAAAGACTATCTGCGAGCAGCTCTACGATCTGGCCAAGATTCAGCACGCTCCCCTGGAGGGCGATGAGATGGCCCGCTTCATCTCCCGCAGCAATGACATCATGATGATGCTGACAAAGCAGAAGGACGCCTGATTAAAAAAATAAAAATTTTGTCTTGCAAAACAGATAAAGATGGTATATAATGCCCTTAACAAGGGAGCCGACACGATAGCTGCTACCTATCCGTTTCCGGCGAAAATGTTATTTGCGTATAATAGCACCTCACTGAGCGGAGGTGCTATTTCTTTTGCGTATAGTTTAAAATTGTTACAATTAATCCTGCAACTGCAATGATAATCATCAATTCTTCATATGTACTCATAGGAAAAGCCCCCTTTCTGTCAAGGCCTCAGAAACGAATATCAAAAAATGATTGACAACAAAACGGAGAATGCTATAATTGCATTGAAAATAGTTATAAAAAACTAACCACAATGCGAATATTCCAGGCCTAAACAGACCGGACCAGCGGTTCCGCCACAGCGGAATATTCTCACAATAAACGATGTAGCAAATCAATAAACGCACAAGTCATAGCATGTATTGTATGATACAGCGGAAAAATAAGGAAATATACCATAGCGCATGACACGGCGCAAAAAGAAAGGACACAAAACCATGAATAAAATCACTCTGAAAATCGACGGCATGCAGTGCGGCATGTGTGAGGCTCACGTCAATGACGCCATCCGCAAGGCCTGCGGCGAGAAGGTGAAGGTCTCCTCCTCCCACACAAGCGGAACGGCGGAAATCATACTGGACGGAACGCCGGACATCGCCAGGATCAAATCGGCGGTGAAGGCGGACGGCTATAAGGTGCTGGATGTGAACGTGGAGCCGTATGAAAAGAAAAAGGGGCTTCCTTTTTTTAAGAAGTAAGGTGAGCCGCAGTGTTTCTTATATTTTCAGGTACCGGTATCGATTCGTCAAAATCTGACATTTTTTTACTCCAGAATATGAAAATACTGTGAAAAAGCTAGTACATCGAATAATAATTAACTGGCTATACCTTCATTTGATTTTATGCCA